>JBATYB010000169.1:0-3985 GCA_049673825.1 Methylocella sp.
CAATACGGCCGGCGGGGGCTCTATCCGGCGCGTCGCCGCCCGCGGGCAATGCGACGGGCTCCGCCCCGGCGGGGGTGATGGCGGATGGCGCGTTCAGGGCGACCATGGCGCGGTCGCGGCCCTCCCAGCCGGGGAGCGATGCCGGTCCATCCGTACGCAAGGTCGCGAGCAATTTTTGGTCGTTCGACCCGGCGAGGCTCGCCGTGCCGATATATTCGACCTTGACCGGCGTCGTTCCCGTCTGGCGGAAATCCAGGGCCTCGGCGGCCCTGCGGGAAACGTCCATGATGCGATGCGCGGCAAACGGCCCGCGGTCGTTGACCCGCACGATCATCGAGTAATGGTTGCGCAGATTGGTGACGCGCGCATAGCTTGGCAAAGGCAGCGTCGGATGCGCGGCGGAAATCGCATCGCGATCGTAAACCTCGCCATTGGCCGTGCGGCGGCCGTGAAAGGCGTCGCCATACCACGAAGCAAGGCCAATCGCCGCATAATGTTTTTCGCTCGGGTAATAGGTTAGCCCGGCGATCGTATAGGGCTTGCCGAGCAGATACATCCCGCCGCCGCGCGGCACCGGTTCGCCGTCGGCGACGACGCGCGGGCTCGCGGGGCCATAAATCGAGGATGGAAAATACTCCGTCGAATTCGCGCGGGCGAGACGTTGGGGCGGCAGCTGCGCGCATCCGCAGAGGCCAACGGCCGCGCCGCCGGCAAGCCCGGCAACGATGCAACGGACTGGACCGTCAGCCTTGCGGGGAAACCGCGAAAAAAAAGCGAAGGAACGCGCGGAAACACAGAGAATTCGCCTCGCCCGCATGCGCGTCCCCTTGGCTCGCGGCGCGGACCGCAGCGCGGGCCTGTGCCGACTCTCAAAAGCAGGCAAGCCGACACTTTCGCAGCCTCCGGTTTCCGAAGGCTTAAAGCCATGGCAACGCCAGGTGGAGCTTCGCCCGGCAAATACGACCAAAATGCGGCCCCGCTCCCGCTAGCAGGCGCCGCAAAGAGACCCCGAATTGGTTAATTCACGTTTACCAACAGAGGGTTGGATATTTTTGCAACAGTCCACGGAAAAACGCGAGCAGGTCAGCCTCGATCCCGCTTCATGCGCTACGGCAAGATCAATGCGAATCGGTTGAAAGCTAAATCACCGCGTTTGGCGACCCCGGCAGGGCTCGAACCTGCGACCTGCCGCTTAGAAGGCGGCTGCTCTATCCAGCTGAGCTACGGGGCCGGCCGCGCCTACCGCCGGAGCGGTGAATTCGTAGGCGTAATTTTAACTTAGAACACATAAGCTTACAGATATATCTTCAGGTTAAATGTGACAGGACGGGCCGGGTCAATGGGTCCATTGATCGCGACGCGTCGTTTTGAAATTATCGGAATAGCTTAGGATTTTCCGGGCCGGCGGCTTTGCGTCCTCGACCCGGTAGCTCAAGCCGTCTTTCCGGGCATAGGCGATCGCTTCATCCTTGGTGGCGAAATTCAACCGCACCTGGCTCGTCATATCGCCCGAACTCGTCCAGCCCATCAGCGGGTCGATCTGGCGTGGCGCCGCGGGTTCGAATTCCAAAACCCAAAGCTTGGCCCTGGCAATGCCAGATTGCGTCGCGGTCCTGGAAGGAAGGTAGATCCGTGCGGTCATTTCGATCGCTCTCGTCGCGGTGCAGGTTGGCGTTTACGCGGATTTAGGCGGGGTGATTCCCACGTTGGCAAGCCGGCGAGAGCCAGGCCGCCTGGACCTTGGTCGGGGCAGCAGGATTCGAACCTGCGACCTGAAGTACCCAAAACTTCCGCGCTGCCAGACTGCGCTATGCCCCGCATGGAGACGACGCCCCTGCCCTTTTGCCGTGCATTCGCTATCATGCGGCCGCGCCGCGAACAAGGGCGGCGACCCAATCATGAGCGGGTCACGTCACTTGTCGAACAGAGGATGGCGGACGCGGTCGCCGATTCGCAAGCCGATACGGGCCGCCGTCCCGGCATTGACTTCGAGAACGCCATAGGCCGGAGCGCCCGAGGGGATAATTTTTTCCGACAAGGGCTCGGTATTTTCGGCGAGCCCGACCACCTTGCCGGCGCGGCCGATGAAGATCATGTCGAGAGGCAAATAAGTGTTTTTCATCCACATCATCACCGGCCGCTCGGTCGCGAAGTCGAACAACATGCCACGCTCTCGCGGAAGAAACCGGCGGAACATGAGGCCGCGTTCGCGTTGCGCCTCGCCGCGCATGACTTCCACGGAAAATTCATGGGTTCCGCTGGCGGTGACGATCTCAAGCCTTTCGAGCTTGCCTCGCGGCGGCGGCGCGTCCATGGCGAGCGCTGCCGGACTCGCGCAAAGAAAAACCAAGCTTGCGCACAGTCCAAGGAACGCCAAAAGCCCGCGCGTCAAACCGGCAGGGCCGGCGGTTGGCGCTTGATCGCAAAAAAAACGCGCGGATTTTTTGGACGGGAACATACGAGAAAACAATTTGGTAAAGACCTTGAGCGATTCAACTCGAAGCGACCAAGGTCTCGGCCAGCCGCATCCCGCTGGCCCATCGCCAAAGACATTCAATCGCAACGCTCATCGGCTTGCGGCCGCGTGGGGCTTGGCCGCGGCTGACCCGCAAACGGCCGCGGGAACGGGTGCCATCTCAATGCGGCATGGGCAAGATCGCGTCAAGCGGCCGCACTTCGGCCGCCATGAGTCCCTTCGGGCCGTCGCCGAAACGCACGAGGAGGCTTTCTCCCGGCCGCAACTCTGCGATCCCGTAACGGCGCAGGGTTTCCATATGGACAAAAATATCTTGCGTGCCCTCGCCTTGGGTCAGAAAGCCAAATCCCCGCAGGCGGTTGAACCATTTGACGATGGCGATTTGAAACCCGCCCGCCGGCGTCACCTCGAGACGGGTGCGCGGCGGCCGCCATTCGGATCGATGCACGGCGCAGGATCCATCCATCGAGATAATCTTTAGAACCTGCAATCCCTTCGCCCGGCGAACCGCCTCGCAGACGATGCGGGTTCCCTCATAAGCAACGCTAAAGCCGTCCTTGCGCAATGTGGTGATGTGCAAAAGAACGTCGGCGGCGCCATTGTCCGGCACGATAAAGCCGTACCCTTTCGCGGCATCGAACCATTTGACTCGTCCGGATATTTCAACAAGGTCAACAGATTCGATCGCCGACAGCTCAGGGGCGGCATCGAAATCGAACCGGCGCGAGGCGAAATTTTTGCCGTCCAAGGATCAACCTCCCCCAAATCGCGCCCGTGGCCGGAACAAGTTTCCCACCCGGCAAGCAGACAAACCGCAAACAAACAATGTTCGAATCGCCGCTAGAATAGCATTCGGACGCCGGAGCAAAAGCCCGGTCGCGCAGGAAATTGTGGATGACGTTCAGAAAAACAATCAGTGCGGCTTTGGCGCCACTAGTTGCGAGTTCCCGCTCGAGCGCTTTCCGATCGGATAGAATCATTTGATCGGAAGGAATCGCTCAAATTCAAAGTTTTGGAGCAAGCCGGAATCGAAAAAGTCGAGCAACCTTTTTTGGGACATGCGCGAGGGCGGTCCGGCCGGAGCGTGGCGATTAGGAACGCCCGCGAAACCGCCCGGCACGAGGGATGATGGATGGATTGGGGCAGCGCCCACGGGACGGCGCGGGCCGCGGCTTTCGCAAGGCGATCGTTTGTCGCGCAAGCCGGACCGGGTGTCGAAGATCGCGGGGAAAACTAGAGATTGAACCGCAGAGGGGGAATCAAACCTTCTGGCCCTTTGCTTAGCCGCAAAGGGTTGAATAGAATGGCGTGCATGTGGCGCAACTTTGGCCGCCGGCCGCGGTTGTCCGTCAGCCTGCGGTGACCACGGTCCTCTCGCGAGACGGGCGGGGCGAGCCGGCATTCTTCGAGAAGGAAGCGAGGTAAGATGGCGACTTCGAGAAAGGCAGGAGGTAAGATGGCACGTTTTGACAAGCTCATTACCTTTGACAAGCTCATTCAAGAAATCGG
>JBATYB010000170.1:0-1558 GCA_049673825.1 Methylocella sp.
TCGCCTCAAAGACTTCCGCCGCATCGCCACCCGCTACGACAAACTCGCCAGAAACTTCTTTTCCGCCCTCTGCCTTGTGGCTACTTTCGCCTATTGGCTATGATTTATTTGAGTCCGAACCCTAGCCATTCGAATAGCGCTCTGACAAGCGCGTTTCCATGGCGAGCGGGAACGGGATTTGCGCAATCTTACATGATTTCGATCATGTGCCTGTCCGGTGCCCTTCGACGCACGACATCACTTACCCCGCCCCCAAAAGTCTTATCGCCTCGCCGCGCTCGAAAATATTGAGGAGCAGCCGCAACGCTTCTCCCCGCGCGCCTTCGAGGCGCGGATTTTCCTCGACGATCTTGCGCGCTTCGTCGCGCGCCAGGCTGAGCAACGGCCTGTGCGCGGAAAGATCAGCGAGGCGAAAACCCGGCAGGCCGGATTGCCTCGTGCCAAGCACCTCGCCTTCGCCGCGCAGCCGCAAATCTTCCTCGGCGATGCGAAACCCGTCCTGCGTCTCGCGCATGATCGCGATGCGCGCCTTGGCCGTCTCGCCGAGCGGAGCCCGGTAGAGGAGCAAGCAGGAGGATTTGGCGCCGGCGCGCCCGACGCGTCCCCGAAGTTGATGCAACTGGGCAAGCCCGAACCGCTCGGCATGCTCGATCACCATGATCGTTGCTTGCGGAATATCGACGCCGACCTCGATCACTGTCGTCGCGACCAGAACCTGAGTTTTTCCTTGCGCGAACGCGGCCATCGCTTCGTCCTTGTCGCGGCTTTTCATCTTGCCGTGGACAAGCCCCGCTTCGTCGCCAAAAACCTGTTGCAAATGAAGGAAGCGTTCTTGCGCGGCGGCCACGTCGAGCGCTTCGCTTTCCTCAACGAGAGGACAGACCCAAAAAGCGCGGGCGCCGTTCGCGATCGCGCGCCGCAGCCTCGCGATAAGCTCGTCCATGCGCTCAATCGGCAACGCGCGGGTTTCGATCCTCTCGCGCCCCGCGGGCTTTTCCCGTAAATTCGAGACATCCATGTCGCCGAAATACTTCAGAACCAATGTGCGCGGAATAGGCGTCGCGGTCATGACGAGAATGTCGGCCGCCGCGCCTTTGCCGCCCAGCGCCAGACGCTGGTGGACGCCAAAGCGATGCTGTTCGTCGACCACGGCGAGGCCGAGGTCGCGGAAGACAACGCTTTCCTGAAACAATGCATGGGTGCCGATCAAAATATCGATGGAGCCCTCCGCCAGCTGGGCGAGGGTTTTGCCGCGCAAGGCAGCCGTGTCGCGGCCGGTGAGAAGCGCCAGTCTGAGCCCGGCTGCTTCGCCGAACATCGCGAGCGTTTGGTGATGCTGGCGGGCGAGAATTTCGGTCGGCGCCATCAGCGCCGCCTGCCGCCCGGCCTCGACGACCGCCGCCATGGCAAAGAGAGCAACAATGGTTTTGCCGGACCCGACATCGCCTTGCAAGAGCCGCAGCATGCGGGTTGGCGCGGCGAGATCGGCGCCGATCTCGGCCATCGCGGCTTTCTGGGAACCAGTGAGTGCAAAAGGGAGTGTCGCGACGATCTTCTC
>JBATYB010000171.1:0-4416 GCA_049673825.1 Methylocella sp.
CGGCCAACCTGCGACCTCAATGGCATCGTCGGCGGTTATACCGGCAAGGGGTCGAAAACCGTGCTTCCGGCGCAAGCGAGCGCCAAATTCTCGTTCCGGCTCGTCGGATCGCAGGATCCGGTCAAAATCGCCGAAGCCTTCCGGGCTTTCGTCAAGGAACGGCTGCCCGCCGACTGCCGCGCCGAATTTGTCTCGCATGGCGCGTCAGGCGCGGTGCAGCTTCCGTTCAGCTCGGAGGCGTTGTCGCGGGCGGGCAGGGCATTGCAGGCGGAATGGGGCAAGGAGCCGGTTCTTGCCGGGTGCGGCGGCTCGATCCCGATCGTCGGCGCTTTCAAGCGTGATCTTGGAATGGACACATTGATGATCGGTTTCGGCCTGGAGGACGATCGCATTCACTCGCCGAACGAGAAATACGAGCTTTCCTCGTTTCACAAGGGAACCCGAAGCTGGGCGCGGGTATTGAGTGCGTTGGCCCTTTGACCCGTCCGTCGCCATGCTATCAGCCCCGCGATCGCCCGAGCCTCACATTGGCGATCCGCAATCCGGCGATCAGAACGAGGGCATAGACGAGCGCGCCGGCAAGCCCGAGAAACAAAAGTTCAAACACATTGGCGAGGTGGCCGAGGCCGGCCGCCATGCGCTGGACGGGCGCGGCGGCAACGAGAGCGAAAACCGCCAGAATGAACGAAGCCGCGGTCACCGCGGTGGCCGTCTTCCACAAAAAGAGATCAACTTTCATGGCGCCGCGCCGGATCGCGAAAAAGCACAGGAGCAAGAGGTTGATCCATGCTCCGGCCGCCGTCGCGGCGGCAAGGCCCGGCGCGCCAAAAGGCTTGAACAGCACGATTTTCAAACCGACATTGATCGCGACCGCGGCGAGCGCGATCAGCATCGGCGTTCTCGTGTCGCCCTGCGCTTGGAAGCTTGCCACGGCCGAACGCAAAAGAACAATCGCGACAAGCCCGAAGCCATAGGCCGTAAGCACCGCGGCGGAAGCGCCGGCCGCTTGGCGGGTGAAGGCGCCGCGCTGAAACACCCCGCGCATGATGTCGTCGGGGATCATGATGAAAGCAATGAAGAATGGCGCCGTTAGCGCGAGCGACAGCGCCATGGTTCGATTTTGCGCATGCAGCGCGGCGCCCGGATTGCCCGCCGCGAAGAGTCGGCTCATCTCCGGCAGCAGCACGGTGCCTGCCGCGATACCGATGACGCCGAGCGGCAGTTGATAGATGCGGTCGGCGTAGTAGATTGAGGATAAGCCGCCAGTCGGGAGCATCGAACCGATGATGGTGTCCGCGAAAAGCGCGATCTGGGTGCCGGCGGAGCCGATCACCGCCGGACCCAGGGTCACAAGGAAGCGCTTGATGTGTTTTGTCATCGCCGGGCGCGCGAAGCGCTCGAAAATTCCGGCGCGATGGGCGGCCGCGGAGGTGAGCACAAGTTGCAGCACGCCGGAGACTGTCAATCCCCAACTCGCCGCCAGGCCGGCATTGGTGAATAGAAAAGCCATGCCAAGGAAAACGATCATCGACAGATTCATTAAGACCGGGGTGAAGGCCGCGGCGGCGAAATGGCCATGCGCGTTCAACGTGCCGGATTGCAGCGTGACGAGGGTGACGAACAAGAGATAGGGAAAGGTGATCCGCGTCAGCGTGACGGTGAGCGCGAATTTTTGCGGATCCGCGTGGAAACCCGGCGCCAGAACGTCGATGAGATATGGGGTGAAGGCGAAGGCGAGCGCGACGACGAGAATCTGGGAGGCGAGCAGGCCGAGAAAAATCTGGCCGGAAAACAGCCGCGCGCGGGCAAGACCTTCGGATTGAAGCACCCGCGCGTAGCTCGGGACATAGGCGGAATTGAAAGCACCCTCGCCGAAAATGGTTCGAAAATGGTTGGGCAGACGCTGGGCCACGAAGAAAGCGTCGGCGAGCAGGCCTGCGCCGAGGACCGCCCCAAGCAGGACATCGCGCACAAACCCGGCGCCGCGCGAGAGCAAGGTAAAGCCGCCGACGGAAATTAGGCTTTTGTACATGGATGTTTTCGATTTACTCCGAACGCGGCCGGGCCAAGGAATCGTCCGCGACCGGCGAGCCGATGCCCACGCGCTCTTCGATCAGATAGAGCGGCCGCCGTTTTACTTCGGCGAAGATGCGGCCAACGTATTCGCCGATGATGCCAAGCGACAACAACTGAATTCCGGCAAAAAAGGAAATCGAAACAATCAACGAAGCATAGCCTGGAACATCGACGCCGAAAATGAGGGTGCGGACCAAATAGAAACTCGCCAATGTCAGCGCCAGCAGCGATGTGGTCAATCCGATATAGCTCCAAACCTTGAGAGGCATTGTCGAAAACGACATGAGTCCGTCGAGCGCCAAATGCGTCAATTTGCGATAGCTGAATTTGGTCGCGCCGTGGACGCGCGCCTCGACATCGAACGGCACGCCGATCGATCTGAATCCGATCCAGGCATAAAGGCCTTGGGAAAAGCGGGCGTGCTCGCGCATCGCGCGAAGCGCCGCGACGGCCCGCGCATCGAGGAGACGGAAATCTCCGGCGCCCTCCGGAAGACGGGTGTCGCCGACCGAGCCGAAGAGCTTGTAAAAACGATGGGTCAAAATCCGCCGCAAAGGACTATAGACGCTTTGATCGATCCTCTGGGCGAAGACATTTTTGTAGCCCTCGCGCCAGCGCGCTATAAAGGCCCCGATCAGTTCTGGGGGATGTTGCAAATCGGCGTCCATGATGACGATCGCGGCCCCGGCCGCATGGTCGAGGCCCGCCGCAATAGCAACTTCCTTGCCGAAATTCCGGCTCAGCGAAAGCGCGCGAATGCGAGGGTCCGTGTGATGGGCGGCGCGCAGACATTCGAGCGTATCGTCGGTCGAGCCGTCGTCGACAAAAATGATTTCGAACGAGGCCGCGCAACGCTCAAGCACCGGCACGAGCCGCGTCAGCAGAGCCTTTATGTTGCTAGCTTCATTATAGACCGGCGTGATCACGGAAAGCTCCGCGCCGTTCGCGGCCGCCGGCCCCGTGCCGGATGTTGTCATTTTTGGAGGCCTCACGAATCGCAACCGCGGCCAGGCCGGAGTTAATGGAATTCCCGCTTAGGCTTTTGCATGGCATTGGGCAAGATTGCTTGCATATTTGCCTGAAGCCGGACTATCTCTCGGCGGAGCGTCGGACGTCTGGCCGCAGCGAGAGAGGTTGACCATTGTGGGCACGGCCGAAGCGTATTTTTCGTTCTGCCTCTGCGCTGATGATTATGCGCTGTCGCCTGGCGTCAGCCGCGGTATTCTGGAAGCGCTTGGCGCCGGCCGGCTGAGCGCGGCAAGCGTGATGACAACCCGGCCATTCTGGCCGAGGGGCGCGCATGACTTGCGCCAATTCAAGGCCAAGGCCGACATCGGGCTGCATCTTAACCTCACGCTAGGCAGCCCGCTTGGTGGCATGCCGGCTTTCGCGGCCGCGGGACGCTTGCCGGGGATAAGTCACGTGCTTAACGCGGCGCGGAGAAACGAGTTGCCGGAAACCGAGATCGGCCGGGAAATCTCGCGCCAGCTCGACGGTTTTTGCGACCATTTCGACGCCGCGCCCGCTTTCGTGGATGGGCATCAGCATGTCCTGGCTCTGCCGAAAATACGCGCCAGGTTGTTCGCGTGCCTCGAAGAGAAAGGATTTTCCGGCAAGGTCTGGCTGCGCGATAGCTCCGATCGGCCGTGGCGCATTCTGCGGCGCGGCGTGGAGTTGCCAAAAGCTCTGGAGGTTGCCTGGCTCGGGAGAGGCTTTGCACGGGAGGCTTCCGCGCGGGGGTACGTCACCAACGACGGATTTTCGGGATTTTCGGCCTTCGATCCAGCCCATGATTACGCCGCCGATTTCGCCCGCTATCTACGCGCGCCGGGACCGCGCCACCTTATCATGTGTCATCCGGGCTATTGCGACGAGGAGCTCGTGGCGGCCGATCCGGTCACGCTCAGCCGCGAACGCGAGCTTAGTTTTCTTCTATCTCCTGCTTTCACGGCGATCCTCGATCGCGAACGCGCGCGGCTGGCCCGGCTTTCCGATGCCTTTTGCACGATCCGGTAAAAGCCAGACAAGAACCTGGCCGTGACGATTATAAGGATAGAACAATAACAAGAGTTGTGAGTTTCCGCGCGCGTCACGCGACGATATCCATGGGCCTCATTTTTATCTGGGGTACGACGACAGGACGATAAGATTTAAATAATGGTGGACAAAACCCAAAAGCCCGTGAATGCTAAAGCTCCCAAATATAGCCGCAAATAAAAGTACAAGCACATGAAGAACGGATCGAGCCTCTATTCTTATAAAACTATATATGGCCAACAGTAAGAAAACAACGCCAAAACACAATGGGATAGTTGAATAGGCCAAGGCGGACTCCTTGGC
>JBATYB010000172.1:0-2409 GCA_049673825.1 Methylocella sp.
CCCGCCGGAACGCGCGGCTGATCGGGGCTGTATTTTTCGATGTCCCGCGCCGCGCGGGGAAACCCCAAGGCCTTTATCAAATCGCCTGGGCTGGCGCCTTTTTCGAGGGCAGTCCCGGCGAGAATAGAGGCGGTAGGCGTCCGTCTCATCGATCTTCGGCAAGCCGAGGAAGGCGAGATGGATTTGCGCCAACGCCTTTTCGCCCGCGCGCCAAAGTTCGCCGGCGCGGCGAATCTTTTCGACAACATGTGGCGCGACCGGCGCCGCAAAGGCGGCTGTCATAAGCGAAAGGAGGCGCGCCTCTTCGCCATCGAAAGCGAGACCGCGCGCCGCCCGGCCCTTCTTTTCGAATTCCGCGAGCAGAGTGCCGCGCCCAAGCACGACGCCCGCTTGGGTAAATGTCATTTCACGATGAAGGGGGCGGCCCAACCCCCACTCGCGCCAGTCTTGCTCGAACGCATCGGTGTTTTGCATGATCTCTCCACGCTCCCGCAAAACGCGGAAACATGCAGATAGACCTCATGCTTTGGCCGTGTCCAGATCCGGCCAAAACGCGTTTTGCGCAATCTTACATCCCGCCGGCGGATTGCCATAAGGTCCACGCTTGGACGAGGGAGCTACTGCCTCCCGCCGAGCCTCCCTCACCGCGAAATATTTCAGCCGGTGCGGGATGACGCTGTCGATGTCGAGGCAGTGCTTTTTGTCTTCCTCGTAGGAAGCGAAATTGCCCTCGAACCATTCGACATGGCTTTCGCCTTCGAAGGCGAGCATATGCGTGGCAATGCGATCCAAAAAGAAGCGGTCATGCGAGATGATGACCGCGCAGCCCCCGAGCGAGTCCTTATGGATCAAATGATTGCTTTTGACCGGGACGCGCGCTTCACGCCGGCGGCCTTCAATCCGCCGTCTACATGCCCTTTCCTGGCCAAAAAATGGCAGGTCCGCCGTTTTCCCTCTTGCGCGCGGGGAAAATCATTGCGAAAGCTAAGGCGGTCCAAAACGCGTGATAACGATGGGCACAAGGGCTGGAAAACATGCGCAACTCGCGGGCCATCCCGTCATGGACTACGCTAAACACGAAAAAACCTACCGGTTGTTTCTACAGCTCATGAAATACACCATGGCCGGCGCATCCTCGCCTTGCCGGCTTGTTTCCGCGGGTGACGGTTGCCGGGCCCGCCAGCCCTTTCGGTCAGCCCCGGCTTGACCGGCGGGCAAGAATCGGGCTGGATCGAAGCTGCAAGGACTTCCGGAGCGATTCATGCTGATTGCCATTCCCGCCGAAAACGATCCCGCCGAGGGCCGTGTCGCGGCGACGCCAGAGACGGTTAAAAAATTTGTGGGCCTCGGCGCGGAGGTCAAGGTCCAAACCGGCGCCGGACTTAAATCCGGCATTCCCGATCAAGAATACGCGCGCGCAGGCGCGGCGATCACGCCCGACGCTCTAGCCACGGTGAAAAACGCCGATATTGTGTTGCGGGTCCGGCGGCCTGGCGCGGCGGACATCGCCGCCGCCAAGCAAGGCGCCGCCGTCGTCGCGATCATGGATCCATACGGGCATACCGATGCGCTGAACTCCTTGGCGGCGACGGGCGCTTGCGTCTTCGCGATGGAACTGATGCCGCGCATCACGCGGGCGCAAACGATGGACGTCCTGTCGAGCCAGGCCAACATCGCCGGCTATCGCGCCGTCATCGATGCCGCCGCCGAATATGGCCGGGTCATTCCGATGATGATGACGGCGGCGGGCATGATTCCCCCCGCGAAAATCTTCATCATGGGCGTCGGCGTCGCGGGGCTGCAGGCGATCGCCACCGCGCGCAAGCTCGGCGCCATCGTGACCGCGACCGACGTCCGGCCCGCGACGAAAGAGCAAGTTCTGTCGCTTGGCGCCAAATTCGTCGCCGTCGAGGACGAGGAATTCAAAGGGGCCGAGACAGCGGCCGGATATGCCAAGGAGATGTCGGCCGGCTACAAGGCGAAACAGGCGGCGCTCACTGCTTCGCATATCGCCGCGCAGGATATTGTCGTCACGACGGCCCTCATTCCCGGCCGCCCGGCGCCGGTCCTTATCACGGCGCCGATGGTGGAAACGATGCGTCCCGGCTCGGTGATCGTCGATCTCGCCGTGGAACGCGGCGGAAACTGCGAATTGGCGAAACCCGGCGAGACCGTCGTTGCGAAAAATGGCGTTAAGATCGTCGGCCATTTGAATGTCGCCGGACGGCTGCCCGCCACCGCCTCGGCGCTCTACGCGAAAAACCTTCTGGCTTTCGTCGAGACCCTGATCGACCCGAAGACCAAGTCGCTCGCGATTAAGTGGGACGATGAACTCGTCAGGGCAACCTTGCTCACCAAGGATGGGGGCCTCGTGCATCCAAGCTTCCAAGCCGGGGCTGAGCCCAAGAT
>JBATYB010000173.1:0-6527 GCA_049673825.1 Methylocella sp.
GGAATCGAGAAGGCCGATAATACGATCCGAGTCGCGAACCGAGGATACCTCGGGGTTGGTCACGGCGATCGCGACATCGGCATGGCGCATGGCGAGCGTGGCGCCGCGCTCGATGCCGGCGGGGCTATCGCAGATCACCCAATCGAATTTCTCCTTCAACTCGGCGATGACCCGCGCTACGCCCTCATCCGTCAAGGCGTCCTTGTCGCGTGTCTGCGAGGCGGGAAGCAGGGACAGCGTCGGCACGCGCTTGTCGCGGATGAGAGCTTGCGCAAGCTTGGCATCGCCTTGAACGACATTGATGAAGTCGTAGACCACCCGGCGCTCGGCACCCATGACGAGATCGAGGTTGCGCAGCCCGACGTCGAAATCGACGAGCACGACATTTTTGCCCGCCGCCGCCAGCGCCGTGCCCAGCGCCGCGGTGGAAGTCGTCTTGCCGACGCCGCCCTTGCCCGATGTTACGACCAAAACCTTGGCCATGTTGCTGTCTCCCAATTTGTCTCAGTCCTGAGTCATCATCATCGAATCACCGTCGAGCCAGACCTGAATCGGCTGGCCACGCAGGTGCGCGGGCATATCGTCGGCCACCATGTAAAGGCCGTCGATCGAAACAAGCTCGGCTTCGAGCTTGCGGCAAAAAATCCGCGCGCGGGCGTCGCGTGAACCGGCGATCGCCCGGCCCCGCAGCGTTCCATAGATATGGATCGAACCGCCGGCGATCACCTCGGCGCCCGAAGCCACGGATCCGACAACAATCACGTCGCCCTCGGGATGCACGATGCACTGGCCGGAGCGGACCGGACTGTCCAGCATTAGCGAATTTGGTTGCTGCGGTGGCGCGGCCGCGGCGGGAGCGGAGCTAGCGTCGCCGGGAGGCGGCGGGGCGTTGGAAAGAGACGCCGCCGCATCCGGAGCGGAATCGGAAAAAGGAGCGGGCGCAGGCGCCTCCGCGGCGGCGGGAGGGTTATCGCCGGGGATGACGCTGGTCTGCCGCCCGCTCAAAAGCAGCGGCGGCATCGCGAAGTCGAGCCAGGACGGTTCGGCGCCTTCGATGCCCATCACCTTGATGTTGCGCTCGGCGAGGTTTTGCAAAAGCTCCGCGAGGCCCGGCTTGCCGCCAGGGTGAAGAGCCGCAAGGTCGAGCACGACCGGCCGCCCGAAGAAAAACCCCGGCGAACATTCGAGCCATGTGTCTAGCTCGGCAAGCCAGTTCGCCACGGGCGGCTCCGGCGCCAGAACCATGGCGTGGTA
This sequence comes from Methylocella sp., assembly GCA_049673825.1. GTDB lineage: Bacteria > Pseudomonadota > Alphaproteobacteria > Rhizobiales > Beijerinckiaceae > Methylocapsa. The sequence goes on from JBATYB010000173.1 coordinate 1,255, forward strand.
GGAGCGGCCATGAAACCTGATGGAATGTCGGGGGCGGGCAACTTCTGTCACGAGTGCGCCTCAAGATCGCTTTCGCCGATTTACGCAACGCATGGTTAACGCCTGGTTAAGGTCGCGGCCGGCTGTTGCAGTTTATGGGGGAGCGGCAGCTGAGCTTGCCAATTGCTTCGACAAACAACACTGAGTTAATATCAAATCTTTGAAAGTGTGACTCACCTAGCGGATTCCCGAAATCGGCCTTGGACGGCTAACGAGTTTCAAGGAGATAAAGGACCCAAGTGGGGCACGATTGCCGTGTCCGGCCAGCGCCTAATATCTATGTTTCGATATTTACCATAATTGGGAAAGCGGGAAATGATCATCGGAGCGCCCGATATCGAATCAAGCACCCTGAGCCGAAACCCAATCAGCATATTTGTTGAATCGACCTGCAGGTCGGCTTCCTTTGTCGCAGTGGCGGACAAGGCGATCCTCTATGCGCAGGGAGAACCAGCGAACGCGCTGTTCCTCATTCTGGACGGCTTCGTAAAGACGTCACACATCTGCGAAGACGGGACGGAAATCACAATGGATCTTTTGAAATGCGGCGAGATCGCTGGCGAATTTTCCAATCCCCAACTGCCGCTGGTATACGAGGAAACGGCACGGGCAATTGGCGATGTGGTGGTACAACGGGTGCTGGCAAACGACTTGCGCGCCGCCATGGAAGTCAATCCGCAATTGGCGATCTTCGTCGCCGAGCACCTGGCCGGATCTAAACGATGGGTTCAGCGGCGACTATTGCGCGCAATGACACAATCCGTCGAATGGCGGGTGATCGAAACGCTGGTCGAACTCGCCGGAACCTTCGGCGCGCAGTGTCCGCACGGATTCTCGCTGGAAATAAGGCTTACACAGCAGGACATAGCCGACTTTGTCGGCGCTTCCCGTCAAGTCGTGAGCTCGACACTCAGCGATCTTCGCAAACGTGGCCTTTTAGATTATACTCGCGACATGATTTGCATAAACGATACTGCACTCTCCCTCCTCACGCGGCCGCCGGATAGCGCCCCAAAGGCAGTGTCATCCATCTGACAGACAGGCAGTGCGCCCCCATTTAGCGTCTTCGAGGAATTTTGACGCCGGGAGCGCAGACATGAAGCCCATCTCACTTACCTTCCATGGTGCGATCGACTACCTTGCCGTCCTGAGCTTTGCCGCAGCGCCGGCCGTGATCGGGCTGTCAGGTTGGCCTGCCGTGCTGTCCTATGCGCTCGCAGGTGTTCATTTACTCATGACGCTTCTGACCGACTTCCCGGCTGGAGCCATCAAATTGGTTGCTGTCACTCTGCACAGTTGGGTCGAGCGGATTGTCGGTCCAGTATTGATCATTTTGGCGTTCCTCCCACTGAACGGGGCGACGCAGAATGCGCGGATCTTCTTCGGGGTCATGGGCGTAGTCATTCTTAGCGTCGAGCGGCTAACGGCCTACCGTTCTATAACCGACGCGAAATGACTCGAGCGTCGCCTCAAACGAGTTCGGCATCCCTGCGTTGATATCGTCCTCGCCCCGCAGGAACTGCGGGTGATCAGGAGCATTTTCTCTGCGGTCGACAGCGATTTATCGGGCGCTTTCGCCTGGAACAACCACGGCATGCTTGAGTGGCGAATGGGTGATAATCAACGAGACTTGTATAATCCGGCTGCGTTTGCCAAGTGGCTGCTGCCATTTGCATGAGTTCACATCAGGCGCGGCCGCCGCAGGTCGAGGGTCAGCGGAAAGTCGGCGCAGCGCTCCTCGGGAGGCACCTCGAAAGCGCCCGGCGTGTGGCCATGGTCCTGGAAGCGCGCGAGACGACGTGCCTCCGCCTCGAAACTGTTGACCGGAAAGGTCTCGTAGTGACGCCCGCCCGGATGCGCGACATGATAGACGCAGCCGCCCAGCGCGCGGCCGTTCCAGCCATCGACGAGATCGAAGGTCAAGGGGGCATGGACCGGTATCGCCGGATGCAGGCCGGCGGCGGGTTTCCAAGCCTTGAAGCGCACGCCGGCAACCGCTTCGCCCGAGGTCCCGGTCGCGGTCAGGGGGACGCGGCGCCCATTGCACGCGACGAGGTGGCGGCCTTGCACCAGGCCGGTCGCCTTTATTTGCAAACGCTCCACCGAGGAATCGACATAGCGCACGGTTCCGCCGGGAGCACCCTGCTCGCCCATCACATGCCAGGGCTCGAGCGCTTGGCGCACTTCGAGCTTGACGCCGCCATGCTCGACGGCGCCGTAAAAGGGGAAACGGAATTCAAACTGCGCCTCGAACCAGCCGGGATCGAACGCATAGCCGGCCCGCCTCAGATCGGCGAGGACGCCCAAAAAATCCGCCCAGACGAAATGCGGCAGCATGAAACGATCGTGCAGCGCCGTGCCCCAACGCACGAGATCGCCTTGCAGCGGTTGTTGCCAGAACCCGGCGACGAGCGCCCGCAGCAACAATTGCTGCGCGAGACTCATCCGCGCGTCGGGCGGCATTTCGAAGGCCCGGAATTCGACCAGTCCAAGCCGCCCTGAGGAACTATCAGGCGAATAAAGCTTGTCGATGCAGATTTCCGCGCGATGCGTGTTGCCTGTCACATCGACGAGCAAATTGCGGAACAAGCGGTCGGCAAGCCACGGCGGCGCCGGTTCGCCCGCGCGAGGCGTGTTGGCAAGCGCGATTTCGAGCTCGTAGAGCTGATCGTGCCGGGCCTCGTCGACGCGCGGCGCCTGGCTCGTCGGGCCAATGAAGAGTCCCGAGAAAAGATAGGAAAGCGAGGGATGGCGCTGCCAATGGAGGATCAGGCTTTTGAGCAGGTCGGGCCGCCGCAGCACCGGCGAATCGGCGGGCGTGGGTCCGCCCAGCACGACGTGATTGCCGCCGCCGGTGCCGGTGTGGCGTCCATCGTTCATGAATTTATCGGCGCCGAGCCGGACCTGACGGGCGTCCTCGTAAAGGCCATTGGTTGTGTCGACGAGCGCCCGCCAGCTTCCGGCTGGATGCACATTGACTTCGATGACGCCGGGATCGGGCGTGACCCTGATGACGTTGACGCGCGGATCGATGGGCGGCGGATAGCCTTCGATATGCACCGCCAGGCCTGCCGCCTCGACGCTCGCTTCGACCGCCGCGAGAAGCTCGAGGTAGTCCTCCAACGCCTTGACCGGCGGCATGAAGACACAAAGGACACCATCGCGCGGTTCAACCGACAGCGCCGTGCGCACCGCGCCCTCGATCCCCTCCTGTTCGATGCGTTCCTGCCGGGCGCCGGCCGCCGCCGCCGCGCGCTCAAAATGCTGGGCGATCTCGTCGTGGTCCGGCAAGGCTCCGCGGTCTTCCAGCGGGTCCTGCGCGAGGATAGACGGACAGGACGATTCCGGGACCCATGGCAGCGATGGCAAGGGCAACCGGAAGCCCACTGGCGAATCGCCAGGGACGAGAAAAAGGTTGCCGCGCCGCAATGCCCATCTTTCGCTTTGCCATCGCGGCCGCGCCGCGGCGCCGGCCGGTCCCGCTTGCGCGTTGCAGCGCTGCACTGGCAGGACGTAGCCCACGGGCTTCGTCAGGCCACGCGCGAAAGTCCGGATCATGCGGCCGCGCTCTTCCGGATCCTCGATTTTCGGATCGAGCGGATCGGTATTGTCCGGCAGATTGGCCTCCTTGACGAGCCACGCCGCGGGGTCTTCATAGGCGGGCACGATGCATCCGGTCTCGATCCCAAGCCTTTCGGCTATGCCGGTGGCGAGAATTCCGGCTTGCGCCGTCTGTTCCTCGCCGAGCGCCACACTGGCTGGGGCCGATGTTTCAGGTCCGGCCGGGGTGGTCCGGGCGACGTCCGCAAAGAGGGCGGGATTGTTCCAAACCGGCTTGCCGTCCTTGCGCCAATAGAGCGAAAAGCTCCAGCGGGGCAGACTCTCGTCCGGATACCATTTGCCTTGGCCATGATGCAGCATCCCCCCCGGCGCGAAGCGTGCCTGCAAGCGGCGGATGAATTTGTCGGCGAAGGTGCGTTTCGTTGGTCCCACGGCGGCGGTGTTCCATTCCTCCGATTCGAAGTCGTCGATCGAGACGAAAGTCGGCTCGCCGCCCATCGTCAGGCGGACGTCGTCGCGGACGAGATCGGCATCGATTTGTTCGCCAAGCGCGTCGAGCTCCGCCCAGGCGGACTCCGAAAAAGGCAGAGTGATCCGGGGCGCCTCTCCAACGCGGGTGACACGCATATCGAAATGGAAATCGACTTTGGCTGGCTCGACCAGGCCGGAAATCGGCGCGGCGGAGCGATAATGTGGCGTCGCGGCAACCGGCAAATGCCCCTCGCCGCAAAACATTCCCGAGGTCGCGTCCATCCCGATCCAGCCGGCGCCGGGCAGATAAACCTCGGCCCAGGCGTGCAGATCGGTAAAATCCTTTTGGGTGCCTTTCGGCCCGTCCACCGGCTCGATGTCGGCGCGCAACTGAATGAGATAGCCCGAGACGAAGCGCGCGGCCAGGCCGAGACGGCGCAGGATCTGGACGAGCGCCCAGGCCGAATCGCGGCAGGAGCCGGAGCCAAGCTCCAGGGTTTCCTCCGGCGGCTGGACGCCCGGCTCCATCCGGATCAAATAGCGGATCGACTTCCGCAACGCGGTATTGAGATCGACGAAAAAATCAACGACGCGGATGGGGCCCTTGGGCAAGCCCGCGATATAGGCCGCAACGCGGGGGCCCGGCGGTTCCGCATCGAGATAAGGCGCGAGCTGCGCCTTCAATTCAGGGTCATAAGCGAAGGGAAATTGCTCGGCATAGGGCTCAATGAAAAAGTCGAAAGGGTTGATGACCGCAAGTTCGGCGGTCAGATCGACCTCGATCTTGAACTCCGTCACTTTCTCCGGAAAGACGAACCGCGCTTGCCAGTTGCCATGCGGGTCCTGCTGCCAGTTCACGAAATGCTCCGCCGGCGTCACCTTCAGCGAATAGGCGGGGATCTTGGTGCGGCAATGCGGCGCCGGGCGCAGCCTGATGGTCTGCGGCTCAAGCACGACCGGCCGGTCGTATTTGTAGTGGGTGATATGATGGATGGCGGCGCAAATGGTCACGTTCGATGGTCCGGGTGCCGGGATCGCCCGGCCAGTATTAATGGTGCGCCGCAAAACTGCAAGCCGCTGTCCGGGCTCAGGACATATGAGACTGCGGCGGTCTCCTGGCTGATTGGGTTTGAGCGTATGCGAAAGGTGTCTTTCCGCCAAGTGCTCCGTGTGGTCTGTGGTGGTTGTAGAGATGCTGATAG
>JBATYB010000174.1:0-2349 GCA_049673825.1 Methylocella sp.
AGGCCAAAATGCACGAGGCCGACAGGCTTGCCAGGCGAACCTCCGCCGGGCCCCGCGATGCCGGTGACCGAAAGCGTCATGTCCGCGGAGGAATGAGCCAGCGCGCCATTAGCCATGGCCCATGCCGCTTCCGCGCTGACCGCGCCAAAATCTTCCAAAATCCGCGGCGAGACCCCGAGACATTCGATTTTCGCGGCATTGGAGTAGGTGACGAAGCCGCGCTCGAAAACGCCGGATGACCCAGGTATGGCGGTGATCAACGCCGCCAAGAGGCCCCCCGTGCATGACTCGGCGGTTGCCACGGTAAGCCCCCTGGTGCGGCAGGATGCAATAAGGTCCGCCGCGCGGCTCAAGAATGCGTCAGGGAACATGCCGCGTTATTAGAGTGTCTTAAGGAAATTGACCAGGTCCTCCTTTTGTTGTTCGGTGAAACCGATGTTGAAGCGCTGGTCGTAGAAGTTCACCGCGTCGAGCAGCGTGGCCGCCGAGCCGTTGTGGAAATAGGGCGCGCGCGCGGCCAGTCCCCGCAGAGTGAGCCCTTTGATCTTGCCGATGTCGGCGCACTGTCCCGTAATCATTGCGCGGCCCGGGTCGGTGACAACATAAGTATTTCCCTTGAGCGGACCCGCCGTGCATGTGAGGGTGAACACCGGCAATCCGGAAATGTCGAGCGCCGGAGGACTTTTGGCTCCGGCATCGGCGACGCCGATGTCTAAGGGCGCCTTGACCGAGTGATCGCCGGCGTTGGGGGTGTCGTGGCATGTGCCGCAAAATCCGGGAAAGCTCTTCACCTGAAGCACGTCATTGATTCCCGCGACCCCGGTGATGTTGATGTTTGTGGTGTTGAACACTATCTCGCCGCGCGCGACTGACAGGCGATCTTGCGTTACGCCGTCCGTGCCACGGAGGCTTTGCCACGGCGTGTAGAGGTCGAAGATATTGGGGTCGAAGAGCGCGTTTGTGGGATTTTTTCCGAAAGGATCATTTATGCCGATGAAGAACCCAGGAAGTTGTGCGGAGAGCGCGGCAGGACCGCCCGTCGCGTTACGGGCATGCAGAGAGCGTGCCTCGTTATCGAAGACTTGCGCGGTGAAAATACCGCTCTCGAAAGCGACGATCTGGCTTATCTGATCCATCGTGGGACCAGGGGGGTTGCCTTGCGCGTGGGTCAGCGTCGCGTCGATCGCCTGGCTTTGAAGGCTAGGCTCGCGCCCATCCGCCATGATCGTGGACAGGAATCCAAGATTGGTCGAGGGAAGCGGCCGCCTGTACATGGACAATATCCCGGCCGTTGGGCTCGTCAGCCCGGTGACGGGGTTCGTTGTGCAATTATAAGGATCGACCACGTTGGTCACAGCGAACTGCAAATTCGCCGCCGGCGGCATCGGCATCCCGATTCGGATAAGACCTTTGCCGATCACCAGTTTGTAGGCTTGGCGCTTGGCTTTGAGCGTGGAGACATCGTTGGTCGGACAAGTGGCGCCGTCGACCAGGCGGAAGATCGGGTCGGTGCCTAAGCTGGTCTCGAACCGGGCGCTAACGCCGGCCGAGCTAACGCTCCACCCCTCCTGCACCTGATGACAGGTGAAACAGGTGCGTCCGTTGGTGCCCAAATTCTGGAAGAACGCATTCAATGGCGGAAAAGTGGGACCGCCCGGCTGGAAGGTGGCGATCTGCCCGCTCGGGTCGCCATCAACCTCAAACCGCGGAATGATGGGTGGCGTCGGCTGTGACCCGCGATCGGCATCTTTGAACTTGCGCATCTTCTGCGCGTGGTCGATTGCGGCTGGCGCCCACGCCCGCGATTGGGCGGGATCGTCGCTCTTGGCGGTTTGCGCCGATGCCGGCTGTGGGGGGCTGTCCAGGAAAAAGATGAGCGCGAGCCCCGCGACTGGAAATCTTAGCGTTTCGAAAAGCGAAAATACAGCAATAGCGCCCTTTTTCATGGTACGCCCTCCCTTGCTTCGACTCTGTGACCGAGCCAATCGATTTGGCTTCTCGACCGCCCTCCCCGAAATTGATACAATTCTGCGACAGTATTTCGCCGCACGCACCCCCCAATCAGGGGTTGACAATGCCAGTTTGCGGCGCTGGCGTGAAGTTCTTCCCGCCGCGCCCGCGGCCGGGAGCACGGCCGGCGCGGGCCAAAAGTCTCCGCGCGCCGCAGGTCGAGCACATTGGCGAAGAGCGTAACTCGCGTCGTCGGCTCCGGTGTCATGCGAACCGATGATGCCGGGCTCAAGCGCGTTCATATTTTTGGAAAGTCAGGCGCCGCCGGGCGAACCGGGCAAGGCGGTCTCGAAGAACCGGCGGATGAGCTCCGTCTGACTGTTGGTTCCGGTTTTCGAT
>JBATYB010000175.1:0-3885 GCA_049673825.1 Methylocella sp.
CGGTAATATGGTTCATCAACAGGTTGCGGCGGCGTTTGTAGGCCAGCCGGGGTTCAGGGTTAATGCCGGGTTTCTTGGCGCGAACTCGTTGCCAGATGGGCTCAGGGTAGCGGGATCATCATTCCTCGATGTCTTGCATGATGTCGGCAATGGCACGCTTTGCATTTTCGACATCAAGACCGGAATAAGCGGTTTGGGGTCGCGGCAAATCTATCAATATTGGAATGCAGCGAAACAAGCTTTCGTAGGTGCGCAGCGGATTTACATCCTTGAGGTTCGACCCTGATGGCGTCCGCAAAGCTCTTAAAATTACTCATTAAACCCGTGATGCAGCGCCATCCAAATCTGGTGTTCTTCGATACGAACCTCTTTTTCCAGCCGATCGGCTGGTATTTGAGAGGGTGCATGTTCAGCAGATCAAGCTGGACGGGGGCGGCGAAGTTTGCTTTCCTTTATCGCTTTGTCATTCCTCTTTTCGAGCCGCATATACGAGGCATGGTTGGCTGGGGTGGACGCTTAACGTACGCGCGCCAGAAGTGAGGCATGGTACGTGGAGGACAATTTCACAGAGGAATTCGAATGGGCTTTCGAGACGGAGATCGCAGCCCACGTCGAGGCCATCTCGACCGGCGAGGATTTCAAACTCTATATCGAAAAGAAGCTCGATTTCACGAGTTGGGGTGAACGCGGTCTCGCCATGGGATGCCTGCATATGGGGCAATTGGCGGAAGCCAAAAAGCTTCTGCAAAGTGTGATTAAGGTTTACGAAACGCTCAAAATACCCAATGAAGCGTCTTCGATTACCAATGCCCGCTCGATCATCCACGGCATCGAAACCGACCCGCTTGGCCTCGAAGCAAAATTGATCGCCACCGCCGTCCGGACCGCCGAAAATTTCAGGATCACCAAGTTCTGGACCCAGCCCGAGAAATTCTGGGGGTCGCCGCCGCGATTGCCTTAAAGCATGCCGCTATGTTCAACGGGTGTCGGCTTAGCTCACGAACTTCGATTGAATCGCGAAACCAAAAAGCGCTTGCGGAATTGAAGTTTTAACGCAAAAAATCGGCCCCATTATCGACCAAACTTGATGAGCTCATGACGCTTTCGCGTGTTGAACTTTTAAATCAAAACCGCCACCTGAGATGACCAACTTCGACCCCCGCCTGACGCCGGTTCGGCCCGACCTCGCGGCTGCCTATTTGCGTGGCCAAGTCGCCGCCGATGCTTACGTCGAGGGCCGCGCGATGCAGGTCGCAATCGGCACCGCCGATCTGCGCCATGCGCCAGCCCCCGATGCGCCCCTCGACACCCAGGCGCTGTTTGGCGAGGACGTGATGCTTTACGAGGATCACGAAGGCTGGGGCTGGGTCCAGCTCGCGCGCGACGGTTACGTCGGCTATATGTCCATGGCCGCGCTAGCGGAGGGCCAGATAAAGCCGACCCACCGCGTAACAGTCAACCGGAGCTTCGTCTATCCGGGGCCTGACCTGAAGTTTTTCGTGCGCGACGCCTTGCCGCTCGGTGCCTCTGTTCGCGTCCGTGCGGCAAGAGGCGGTTTCGCCCAGATCGGCGATGCCGCTTTCGTCTTCGCGGGTCATCTATTGCCAAGCGGCGAGAGCCAAAAAGACTTCGTCGCCGTGGCCGAGCGGCTTTTGCATGCGGCCTATCTCTGGGGCGGCAAAACGAGCCTCGGCATCGATTGCTCGGGGCTCGTGCAGATTTCGCTCGACGCGGCTGGGATTGACGCGCCGCGCGACACCGATTTGCAGGAACAGGCGCTGGGAATGCCAATCGCCGTCGACACCGGCCTTGCGGGCTTGCGGCGCGGCGACCTCGTGTTTTGGCGCGGGCACGTCGGCATTATGCGCAATGAGACCACGCTGCTGCACGCCAACGCCCATCGTATGCTGGTCGCCAGCGAGCCTTTGCGCATCGCGCGCGACAGAATCCTGGCCACGGCCTCGCAGCCGATCAGCGCGATCAAGCGGCTCGAGCCGGCTTGAGCACAGGCGGCGAGATCAGCGCGGCTCCCGCGGATATCCGCGCAGCAAACCGGCGATGATGGCGGCGGCGAGGACAATGCCTGCCACGGGAATCAAAATTAAAAAAGCGCTCAACACAAAAATGAGCAGCGCGATCGAAATAATACCCCCCAGCAAGAAGAAGGGCAGGAGCCCAAACCGTCCGATCCTGGTAACATGAATGCGGTGGCTGCCGCGCTCGAACTCCCGCACCCAGAACGTGCTTTCCGGCTCGCCGCCGCCGGCGCGGCCCGGGGGGATAATCCCTGGCTCGGAACGATGCTTTTCGTCTGGTGGGAAGCGCCGGTCGATCATGGTCATAGGGTCACAAGCTAAGGGTTTCCCGCTCTAAATGGGGATAGCGCCTAACGGCCGCAACTGTTCCTTGCGGCGAACAAGACGGCTATTGCCGAGTTGACCGGCCGACGGCCGCATTTCACCTTCGCCATCGATAGGGATATTGAGCGATTCCTTGTCGATCAAAGGATTCACCGTGATCGGGAAGCGCTCTAAAGCGGGTCCTCCGGTGACGTCGAAATAGGACTCCATTCGCTCGCTCGATCCTTGAGCCTGGCACGACAAGTCCGCGGTCCGGCGCGGTGACTGTTTCCACCCTTCGCGATCTGCTCCGAAAGCCTGGAAGACTCCTTCCATGCGTATTGGTAGGCCACCCGGTACAATATTTATCGAAGCTGGCGCAAAGGAAATAACGGCCAAAATGAAGCTGCCGCGGTTATAGTTTTTAATAATTCCAATCAAAAGTAATTTCGTTGATATGGGAATCATCATGGTATAATACCGCAAACAATTGAGTTCAACGATCCGCCTTTGCACCGTGGCACTGCCGCCGGTACCTTGAAGCTAGCATCGGCCAAGATTCGATGCCTTGCCAAGCGCGGGACAGGGAGGTATTCGCATGGCCGGCGCCCTTATCATCGTCCTGCGCGAGGTCATCGAAGCTGGATTGATCGTCGGCATCGTGCTGGCCGCGACCCGGACCTTGCCATCGCGCGGGCGCTATGTCGCGGGGGGCATTCTCGCCGGGCTTCTGGGCGCGGCGTTGGTCGCGGCTTTCGCGGGCGCCCTGTCCAATGCGCTCGCGGGCGCCGGTCAGGAAGTCTTCAACGCCGCCATTCTCGGCTTCGCGGTCATCATGCTTGGCTGGCACAATGTCTGGATGGCGCGGCACGGGCGCCAGATCGGCGAGGATATGCGTCAGCTTGGGCGCGACGTCCTTGGCGGTTCGCGATCCCTGACCGCGCTCGCCATCGTCGTCGCCGTGGCGGTGCTCCGCGAAGGCTCGGAAGTTGTTCTGTTTCTCTATGGTGTGGTTATTACGACCGGCGAATCGGGGCTTAACCTCTTGCTCGGCGGTTTGCTCGGGCTCGTGCTCGGCGCCGGGATCAGCGGCCTCACCTATAAGGGCCTCGCGGTCATCCCCGCGCGGCATCTCTTCAAGGTGACCAGTGTTCTGATCGCATTCATGGCGGCGGGAATGGCGGCGCAGAGCGTGGCTTTTCTCGAACAAGCCGATATTGCCACCGCCCTCGGCGATGCCGTTTGGAACACATCCTCGGTGCTCCCGGATAACAGCATCGCGGGCCGCGTCCTTCACACGCTTCTGGGCTATACTGGAAAACCTACGGAGCTTCAGCTTGTGGTCTATCTCGCGACGCTTGGAACAATCTTCGGTGCCATGAAGCTGTGGGCGCCGCCGGCGGGGCAAAACCGCAAGCTCGCCACCAATTGACACTGAGGAAGAAGGCAAGCGTGCATCGAATTCTAATCGGGCACGAGGCGCGGCAATTCAGCGTACGCAAAATCGCCGCTTTTGTACCGCCATCGCGAGCGAAGCCGGGAAGAT
>JBATYB010000176.1:0-6745 GCA_049673825.1 Methylocella sp.
CGGGGATGTCGATGCGGGGTTGGCCGAGCTGGCTCGCGCGATGGATGCGGCGCTCCGGTAGCGGCACTTGGGTAAGGAGTGAAGCAAATGCAGATCGGCGTGATCGGACTCGGCCGCATGGGCGGCAACATGTCTCGCCGCCTGATGAAGGCGGGGCACCACTGCGTGGTGTTCGACGCCAACGTCAAGACGTGCGAGGCGCTGGTGAAGGAGGGCGCCGCGGCCGCCGGATCGCTCGCCGAGGTGGTGAAGGCGCTGCGGGAGAAGCCGCGCGCAGTTTGGGTGATGTTGCCTGCCGGCCGGATCACCGAAGAGACGGTGGAGCGTCTCGGCGGCCTGCTGGAGCCGGACGACATTATCATCGATGGCGGCAATTCCTTCTACAAGGACGACATCCGCCGCGCTAAAAAATTAGCCGGGAGGCGCATCCGCTACGTCGATTGCGGCACGTCCGGCGGCGTCTGGGGTATCGAGCGCGGCTACTGCATGATGATCGGCGGCCCGAAGGAGGCTGTGGATCGGCTCGACCCGATCTTCGCGGCGCTCGCCCCCGGCCTGGGCGATATCCCGCGTACACCGGGCCACGAGAAAGGCGACCCCCGCGCCGAGCGCGGTTACATTCACGCCGGCCCGTGCGGCGCCGGGCACTTCGTCAAGATGGTGCATAACGGCATCGAGTACGGATTGATGCAAGCCTACGCCGAGGGCTTCGACATCCTGCGCAACAAAGACTCGAAGGATCTGCCCGAGGACGAGCGCTTCGAGCTGAACATGCTGGATATCGCGGAGGTTTGGCGGCGCGGCAGCGTCATTTCATCCTGGCTGCTCGATCTCGGCGCCGCCGCGCTGGCGAAGGATCCGCAGCTGAAGGATTTCTCCGGCTTCGTCCAGGATTCCGGCGAGGGTCGCTGGACCGTCGAGGCCGCGATCGAGGAAGCGGTCCCGGCGGACGTGCTCTCCACGGCGCTCTATGCAAGGTTCCGCTCGCGGGAGGAGCACACCTTCGGGGAAAGGATGCTCTCGGCCATGCGCTTCGGCTTCGGCGGCCACATCGAGGGTAACGAGCCCATTGACCCCGAACCAAAGCCAGCGGCGCCGCGGGGTCACTCGACCGCACAGAACACCCCGGAGTAGCGCCATGCCCGGCAACCAGCCGATCCGGATACCTCAGGCCGCGCAGATGGTCGAGTCGCCGCCGCGGCATCAGGCGAGACCGGCCGATCCCTGCGCCATGGTGATCTTCGGCGCCGGCGGTGACTTGACCAAGCGCCTGGTGACGCCGGCGCTCTACAACCTCTCGCGCACCAAGGTGCTGCCGGAGAAGTTCGCGTTGATCGGCGTGGACTTGGCGGAGGGAACCGCCGAGAGCTGGCGCGGCCATCTTTACGACATGCTAAAAAGCTTCGTCGGAAACGCCGCCGCGGAGTTCCACGTCGAACGGATCGACGAGGCGGCATGGAAGCGGCTCGCGGAGAAAATGTTCTACGTTCAGGGAGACCTCACCAAGCCCGAGCTGTACGAGAAGATCCGCGGCACGTTGGGCGAGGCAGAGAAGACCCATGGCACGCAGGGTAACGCCATCTTCTACCTCGCCGTCGCCGACCGGTTCTTTGGCACCGTGGTGGAGCAACTCGGCAAGGCGAAGCTCACCAATCAGGACGAGGACAAGAACGGGAAGCATCAGTTCTGGCGCCGCGTGGTGATCGAGAAGCCGTTCGGCCATAGCCTGGACTCGGCGCGCGAGCTGAATGCCCGCATCCTGCGCACGCTGCACGAGGACCAGATCTTCCGGATCGACCATTTTCTGGGAAAGGACACGGTCCAAAGCATTATGGCGTTCCGTTTCGCCAATGGCCTCTTCGAACCGATCTGGAATCGCGACCGGATCGATCATGTGCAGATCACCGTGGCGGAGACGGTCGGCGTGGAGCGGCGCGGCAAGTTCTACGAGGTGACCGGCGCGCTGCGCGACATGGTCCCGAACCACGTGTTCACGTTGCTTTCGATGGTCGCCATGGAGCCGCCGACGGGCTTCGATGCCGCTTCGATCCGCACGAAGAAGGCCGAAGTGTTCGCCGCGATGCCCTCCGTCAAGCCGGCACGGGCGGTGCGCGGCCAGTATGGGGCGGGCACCGTGCTGGGCAAGCAGGTGAATGCCTACCGGAACGAGCCGAACGTAGCGGCGGATTCGAACATCGAGACCTATGTCGCGATGCAGCTCGAGATCGACAACTGGCGCTGGGCCGGCGTGCCCTTCTACTTCCGCACCGGCAAGCACATGTCGCAGCGGAATACGGAGATCGCGATCCGCTTCAAGCAGGCGCCCTACGCGGCGTTCCAGGACACGCCCGTCGACACCCTGCGGCCCAACTGGCTGGTGCTGCGCATCGCGCCGGACGAGGGGATTTCCCTGCAGTTCGAGGTCAAGCGGCCGGGACCGGTGGTGGACCTCGCCGCCGTGAAGATGGACTTCCACTACGATGACTGGTTCCCGAAGGAGCCGAATGTCGGATACGAGACGCTGATCTATGACGTCATGATCGGCGACCCGACGCTCTTCATGCGTGCCGACATGGTGGAGCAGGCTTGGCGCGTCGTGCAGCCGGTGCTCGACGCCTGGGCGGCGGAGAAGGCCGGCTTCCCGAACTACGATTCCGGCACCGACGGCCCGAAGGCGGCCGGCGAGCTGCTGGCGCGCGACGAGGAACGGGCCTGGCGGCCGGTCGGACTGGCGCCGGAGCCGGCGCGGTGAGCGGGCAGCGCGACATCCGCCTTCTGCTGGCGGACGTGGACGGCACTCTGGTCACCCAGGAGAAGGTGCTGACCGAGGCGGCGGTCGCAGCGGCGCGGGCATTGCACGATGCCGGCATCATTCTCACCATCACCAGCGGCCGGCCGCCGCGCGGCATGAGCATGCTGATCGAGCCCCTCGCGCTGAGGGGCGCCATCGCCGGCTTCAATGGCGGCGTGTTCGTCAATCCCGATCTCTCCGTGATCGAGAGCCGCACGCTCGATCCCGCGGCGGCCAAGGAGACCGTGCAGCTGTTTCTCGACCAGGGGCTGGACGCCTGGGTCTACACCGAGGAGGAGTGGTTGATCCGCGACCAGGCCGCGCCGCATGTGGCGCGCGAGGCATGGACGGTGAAGTTCGACGCCAAGGTCGTGGCGTCCTTCACGGACGCGCATTTGGCGCACGCGGTGAAGATCGTCGGCGTCTCCGACGATTTCAATCTGGTCGCCGCCTGCGAGAAGCTGGCGCAGAACGCCTTGGGCGAGAGGGCGAGCGCGACGCGCTCGCAGCCGTACTATCTCGACGTGACCCACCCGCAAGCCAACAAGGGGACGGTCGTCGCAACCCTCTCAAAGCTTCTGAACATTCCGCCCGCGCAGATCGCCACCATCGGGGACATGCCGAACGACGTCCTCATGTTCCGCAACAGCGGCTATTCCATCGCCATGGGCAATTCCAGCGACGCGGTGAAGGCGCGGGCGAGCGCGGTGACCGACAGCAACGAGAACGAAGGCTTCGCCAAAGCGGTGCGGACGTTTATTCTGCGCCCGGCCGGCGCACGGCCCTCGTGACAGGAGTGTGGCGGCGTTTCGCGCCGGCTGGCGCCGACGGGCGCTCGGATCGAGCTATTCGGCAGCTTCGCCTCAGTCGCGGGGATGAAAGTCCGTTCTCTCGTTCTGAAAGCAGCAACGCCGTGTTCTTCTCAACTCTGCATATCATCCCGGTTGTCCCGCTCCCGGCCTTCGTTCTCGTGGCCTTCGTACTGATCACGGCGACCGTGAAGATCCTGCACGAATATGAGCGAGCTATGGTCTTTATCTCTAGGCGAATTGTAGTAGGGCAAGGGCCGTGTCCCCTAGCCAATAAGCGGCGCCGGCCGGTGGATGCATTGGCGGCGTTTCGCGGCTCCAGTGCGGGGCGGGCAGCCTTCAGCCCGTCGAAGCGACGGAGGCCTCTTTGGCGCGGCTCACGACATACGCTTTACGGCACCTTGCAAATCGCATAGGAGGCGTGGAGTGATCCGCGTTCGCAAGCGACAGCCGCGAACGGGCCAAGGCGCGCGGCGCGAAGCTTTGACGAACCAAGAGCGTCTTCGAGGCTGCCCCCCGGCTCGGCATCGACCGCAACGCCTATGCGCGCATCCTCAATGCCCTCGACATGATCACCGCTTCCGAAATCTCGGCCGCCATGCCGCTTCCTTTCCGTCGCGGCGGCGTGTAGTCTCCGTGACCGCGCATACCGCGCGAGGCTGCAAGCAGTTCGGAGTCATCGGCGTGGACCATCAAAGCAGGGCGGTCGATCGTCGAAACATTCGGACGCGCGCCAACAACCCCCGGGAGGATATTATGATTATGGCTGCCTTTAAATCCATGGCGGTGAGCGCAATCTGCGCCGCCTTTCTGTCTGCCGTCACTGTAGGGGGAGTCTCGGCTGCATCGTCGAGCGTCGCAAAGGCGGCGATGGCCGGTAAAAAGCTCGATCCCGATTGCATAAAAAAATGTAACGACGTCGTTGACCCGTGCATGAGTAAAGCGGGGAAAGTCGCCGAAACTAAGTGGGTCTGCGCCCGTAATTATTCGAATTGCATAGGAGATTGCAAGTTTTGATCCCGCGAGGTGGCGTCCAATACGTGCCGCTGTGAAACAAGTTCCGGCCAGGGACATTATGCGCGGGCGCGGATGCGAAACGACGAAGAGCTTGAGCGGCCTTCCGCTCGGCGCGGCCGGACAGTGCCCCTGTACGGCCGCGTCCACGCTCCATTGCGAAGTGGCTTTTCTTTTATTGAGCTTTGCCATTCTTCTTGTCGCTGGGCTCGGAGTGTGACCATATTGCGCCCCGGCTGACATCGGCGCGCGATCATGAAGGAGCAATGATGCGAGGCGATTGCCAACCTCAGCGCGTGTGGTCCGCAGCCATCGCGCACACCATCACCAGGCCGGTGATCGCCGTTGTCATGGGCGTCGCCGGATCCGGCAAGACCACAGTCGCGGGCCTGCTCGCCGCCGCGCTCGGCTGCCAATTCCAGGAGGGCGACGATCTGCACCCAGCCGCGAACGTGGAGAAAATGCGTGGCGGCACGCCGCTAACGGATGCGGACCGGTTGCCGTGGCTGCGAAAGATCGCCGAAGTAATCGATAGTTGGCGTGCGCGGGGCGAATCCGGCGTGCTCGCCTGCTCGGCGCTGAAGCGTTCCTACCGAGACATCATCATCGGCGACTGCCTGGACGTGACGCCGGTCTACCTCAAAGGATCGTACGACCTCATCCAACGGCGCATGACCGCGCGGCACGAGCACTTCATGCCGGTGGCCCTGCTCGACAGCCAGTTTGCGACGCTGCAGGAACCCACGCCGGACGAGCATCCAATCATCGTCGATGCCGGCGGCCGGCCAACCGAGATCGCCGCCGGGATCGTGCATCAGCTAGAGGAGCGGCAAGGCAGCGGTAGCCGTAATGAACGAGTGGCGGCAGCCGCGGAAGCCTCGACAGGAGAGCGGCAATGACCCCGCGCGTAAGAGAGATTTTGAGCTGGTATGGCGCGGACAGCGCCGGGACACTGACCAACCTGGCCCGGCTGTTGAACCACGGCCGGTTGGGTGGCACCGGCAAACTGGTGATTTTGCCGGTCGATCAGGGCTTCGAGCATGGGCCGGCGCGCTCCTTCGCCCCCAATCCCCCGGCTTACAATCCGCTGTATCACTTTGAGCTTGCGATCGAAGCGGGCTGCAATGCGTACGCCGCGCCGCTGGGCTTCCTGGAGGCAGGCGCCCGCGATTTCGCGGGGGAAATTCCGCTCATCCTCAAAACCAACGATAATGACCTGTTGCTGGACGAGAAAGATCCAAACCAGGCATTGACCGCCAGCGTGCAGGACGCGCTCCGGCTCGGCTGCTGCGCGGTCGGCTTCACGATCTACCCGGGATCGGCGCACCAGCTCGAGATGTTCGGACAGCTCAGCGCCTATGCCGAGGAGGCAAAACGCAACGGGCTAGCGGTCGTCATCTGGTCCTATCCGCGCGGGTCGGGTCTGAGCAAGGACGGCGAAACGGCGATCGACGTCGTTGGCTATGCCGCCCACATCGCGGCTCAGCTCGGGGCGCACATCATCAAGGTAAAGCTGCCGACGGCGCATATCGAGCAGGATGCGGCCCGCAAGGTGTACGACGAGCGGCGCATTCCGATCGCGAACCTGGCGGAGCGAGTCCGTCACGTCGTCGATTGCGTGTTCGCCGGCCGCCGCATCGTCATCTTCTCGGGCGGCGCCGCCGTCTTCGACGACGACAAGCTGCTCGACGAGATCCGTGCGATCCATGCCGGCGGGGGGTTCGGTTCGATCATTGGCCGCAACTCGTTCCAGCGGCCGAGGGAAGAGGCGCTCCGGATGCTGAGGGCGGTCATGGATATTTATGCGGCGGCGCCAGACCGGGATCGAACGCGTTGAGCGCCGGGCCGGCCATGCCGGATGCCGCGCCGCGAAGGCCGGTCATCGTCGCGGCGTCGATCTTGGCGGCGGATTTCGGGCGCCTAGCCGAGGTGATCGAGGTTGACGTCGGCCGGAATTGTGCAAGCGCCGGACAGGCGATCGAAGCGGGCGCGAGCGCCATCGTTGCCGGGTCCGCGATCCTTGGATCGCCTGATTACGCTGCCGCGATCGCCGCTATCCGCGCGGGCCGCCGCCCGCCGGCCGGAAAGGCGTACGCATGACGTGCGCCTCCGAAGCCACGCTGGAGATCCT
>JBATYB010000177.1:0-3293 GCA_049673825.1 Methylocella sp.
GCCCTACGCTTGCTGGGTTTCTTATTGCACTCGCCTCCAAACGGAGTCCGCGTGCGCGATGTCCGCGTGCGCGATGCTGTTGACGGTGGGGTTTGAGTTGCTGGTTGTCAGTTCGTCGTTGGCGAGAGTAATTTCAAGCGGTAGATTCTTAGCGACTGCGCCCAAATCCTGGCTACCGAGAATATGGCGGACAAGCGTTTTACCACCATTAGTCACAGAGTAATCTCCGAATGCTGCCACTATGCCTGTGGCGGAGCCCTTTTCTCCTGGGACGATTGCCTGCGTAAAATGTCCGCTTGCATCGAATGTGTAACTCCCCATGGGATGCGGCCCGAACGGCTCGGTCTTAACTCCTTGGGCGTTCGTGTTTGTAGTCGATACCAACCGCCAAGTTCCGACCAGGTCTTTCGCGGATTGGGCATGAGCTACGCCGGACAGCATGCCGAGCATGGCAGTTGAGGCAAGCCCCAACCCCACGATTGCAGACAAGCTGAAGATGCTTAGTCGATTCATATAGTGGTCCCTCCTGGTCTCCGATGTGCGCGTATAGCCGCCCATCACGAAACCGCCGCGACAGTAGGTGGAAGCTGTAATGGATGCAATCCCGCGAATTCTCGCCGACGAAATGAACCGAGGTGATCCAACGGGCGGCCCATGTCGCAAAGTGGCGCCTAGCCCGGATTATGCGTGAGGGTTGGCGGGTGTAGCGCAAGCTATTGATCGAGCGTAGCAAGCGTAGGGCGGATGAGCGGAGCGTAATCCGCCGCGTCGCCCGACGGTTTGGCGGAATGCGCTTCGCTATTCCGCCCTACGTTTACTGCCTTCAATTAGGCCGCGCAAACCTTTGAGGCAGGCTCTCAGTCACGTGCAGTGCTATGTGCCGCGAAAGACGACGAGGGCGTCTAGCGCCTTCACTCCCTGACCTTGCGGCAGCACCATCAGCGGATTGATGTCCAGCTCCGCCAAGTGTCCGTCAAGGTGCACGGCGAGGTACGACACGCGCACCAGGGTATCCCGCGAGCGCCGCGAGGTCCCCCGCTGGCACGGTTCGAGGCCGATGCGTCGGAAGCGCGGGTGGTTCAGCCCGCACTCAGCGCGAGCACCGCTTCCGGCACTCGGTCGATCACGCGCAGAAGGGTGCGGGCCGCACCCTGCGGCACGAGCTTACCCTGCTCCCAACCGCGCACCGTCGCGACAGATATGCCGATTCGGCGCGCAAACTCGGCTTGTGACAGTCCGGCACGCCTGCGAACGCGCCGCACCCAAGCCGCCGCATCTTTGGCCGCTTCGGCGTCGTCGGAGGCAGCCTGGCGTTCGATCTCCACCTCGGTGGTGGCATCGACCCGTGCCCAATCGGTTCGCGGCTCGACCGGCTCCCAACGGCCGGCGGAACGCCGCCGGGTGACGGCTCCCGTCGCATCGAGGCGTGCTTCAATCCGCGCCATACCGGTCCCTCTCCCTGGCGTTTGCCTTGCGGGCGGAGATGATCCTCGTCGCCGTTTCACGCCGCGTGTAGGCGATCGCGAATAGCCGTCCGGCGACGCGGCCGTAGAGCCTGAAACGTTCTTCGCCATAGTCTCGCCGAACGTCGCGCTCCACCCGTCGGTTCGGATCGAGGAACGCCGGCAAGATATCGGCAAAACCGAACCCGCGATCTCGCACGCAGCGATCGTTTTTCGCATCATCCCACTCGAACCGGATATGGGGAGCCTCCGCCAATAGCCCAGCCTGCCTGTCGTCGGAATTGTCATGCCTTAAGCGACAGAGATGAAGGCGGATTTGGCCTGCGCGTGCCCAGGCACCGGCTCGCGGCGGTCACTCTCAGCCACGACAGCGCTATGTGCTGCGAAACACGACGAGGGCGTCTACCGCCTTCACGCCCTGACCTGACGGCAGCACCATCAGCGGATTGATGTCCAGCTCCGCCAAGTGTCCTTCCATCTGCATGGCGAGGTGCGACACGCGCACCAGGGTATCCGCGAGTGCCTCGAAATCGGCCGCTGGCCGCCCGCGAAAGCCTTGGAGCAACCGGGCGCCTTTGACCTCGGCGATCATCGCCTGTGCATCCCTGCGCGTGATCGGGCAGCGTCGCAGGGCCACATCGTTGTAGACCTCGACCATCACGCCGCCACTGCCGAACAGCAGCACCGGGCCCAATTGCGGGTCGCAAGTGACGCCAATGATAACTTCGACGCCTTCTTCGACCATCTCCTGCACCGACACGCCGGTGATCCGAGCCTGCGGCGCATGGGCCTCGGCGCTGGCCAGGATCGCGGCGTAGGCGGTTCGCACTTGCGCCATATCACACAAGTTCAGCCGAACGACCCCGGCCTCGGTCGTGTGCAGGATATCCGGTGAATCGACCTTGAGGGCTACCGGAAACCCGAGCCGCTCTGCGGCCGCGACGGCGGCCTCCGCAGAATTTGCCGGGCATTCGCGCGCACTCGCCACGCCCCAGGCTGCCAACAGCTCTTTGCTCTCGGACTCCGAGAGTGTCGGACGCCCCAAGCCAAGGGCCTGGGCGATGGCCGCATCCTGAGGCGCTGTGCGCGGCGGGGCCGTGGCAAAGCCATCGGCCAGGCGGCGCTCGCGCCATGTGTGATACGCTAGGCGGCTCTGCAGGCCACGGGCCAATTTGTCCGGCGTGTAGAAGATCGGTATCCGGGCGTGTTTGAGCTGTGCCAGGCCACTCTTGGCGTCGCGGCTTCCGGTCCACAAGAACACCACGCCCTTGTCGGTCCGATCACGCTCTTTGATGACCTGCTGAGCTTGGGCGTCCGCCCCGGCACTCGCCACGACCAGCGTCCCCATCCGGGGATCGTTGATCATATGCTCCATGATTTGCGGGAAGGACTCGCTGTTGGCAAAGCCTGTCACATCGGCAGGATTGGCAGCCCACCCGAAGCCCTTCAGGATCCCGTTGATGCCGTCACGCGCCTCCTGCCCGAGCGGCGGCAGATCGAGCCCGGCCTGACCGCACATGTCGGCGGTGAGCGAGCTGATGCCGCCCGAGTGGGATACCACCGCGATGCCGGGCAAGCCGGGCTTGGGGGTGTGGGCCAGGAGGTGCGCCACCTCCAGCAGTTCGTCGTAATCCTGGACCCGGATCACCCCGTATTGGGCAAAGATCGCATCGTACCGGGCGTCCGCCCCCGTCAGCGCGGCCGTATGCGAGCGTGCCGCCCGGGCTCCCAGTTCCGAACGCCCGATTTTTATGAGGACGATCGGCTTGCCGCGCTCTGCTGCGAGCTTTGCCACTTCGAGAAATTTATCGGCCCGCTTGAAGCCTTCGA
>JBATYB010000178.1:0-4681 GCA_049673825.1 Methylocella sp.
CAAGCTGTGACGATTGTATGTTATTGAGGACGATCCTTCCGCAATGAAATATGATTACTCAGAAAATCACCAAAGCCGGCAAGACCCATTTGGGTCTCAATGGACGTCCGCTTTAAGCCCACGTTCATCCGATGACCAGATTTCGGGGCTGAAATTGCCGCTTTGGACGAGCGCGCAGCAAATTAGCGCGTCACCTGGGAACGCGGGTTTAACAGGCGCTGTATCAAGCGTTCCGATTGTAAATCCCGGACGCTCGTAGCAATCTGGGTGAGCTGCGACCGAGCGAGAAGGACACTTTCTGGCGGAAATTTTTCTGACGAACAACAAGGTCTAACATTCCTATAGTGGGACGCTCCTTCTTTACCGGAGCCGAGGCCAAAATGTTTCAAGCGCGTCAGAATTAATTGCCTTCTCAAGAGGCTTTCCGGTTAGCCTGGACTAAGCGTTGAAGCTCAACCCCAAGATAAAGAGCCCCTTCATAGGCAGACGGAGCGCCGGTCCGGCAACTTGCACAGTGCCGGCGGATGGGACAGTGTGCTGGAGCGATCACAAGCAGGCAGATAATCGTGACGAGACCTTCAGAAGAGCGCCTATGCAGCCTGCTTGAAGCCGTCGCCTCGGGCGATCGCAAGGCTTTCCGGACTCTTTACGACAAATCCGCGCCGGTCCTCTTCGCCATATGCGTGCGCCTGATGCGGGATCGCGACGTGGCGCAGGACGCGCTTCAAGAAGCAATGATGCGAATTTGGCGCAAGGCGCATCTTTTCGATGCTTCCAAGGGTAATGCCATGGCGTGGATGGCCGTGGTTACCCGCAATTGCGCCTTGAGCCGGTTAGCCGCCGCGCCGCCGCCTTCTTTCTCCCTCGACGAAGCTGGGGTGCTGGCGGCGGTCGAGGCCAGGCCGTCCGGCGATCCGGTGATCGCGGCCGATGTCCGGGAATGTTTGAAGAAGCTAAACGAAAAATATAGAAAGTGCGTCACTTTGATTTATCTTCACGGCCTGAGCTATGAGGAACTCGCAACGCAAATGGGCGCACCCCTGGGGAGCGTGAAGTCATGGGTTCACCGCGCGGTGCGGGAACTCGCTCTATGCATGGGAAAATGATGTCCGAGGATCTTGACCAGACCGCCGCCGCCTATGCGCTGGGCATTTTGCGTGGAGCCCCCCGCGCGGCGATTGAGGCGAGGCTTTCCGGCCACCCGGCCTTGCAAGCGAAAATCAAGCTTTGGCAAGAGAATTTTGTCGCGGTTGATCTCGCCGCCGGGCGGCAAGTCCCGCCGGCTGGGCTTTTCGACACGATCGTTGCCGCCATCGACGCCGGCGCCGGAGAGATGGAGCTTCCGGGCACGCTGACCCGGCGCGCGGGAACCGGCGTTTGGACCGAAATGTCGCCGGGCGTGACCTATACGGTTCTTTTCGAGGATCCCGTCGCGAAGCGGCGCTCGATGCTCGTCCGGGCCTTACCCGGAGCGACCTATGAGTCTCATTTTCACGAAGAAGGCCATGAGGAATGTCTCGTCCTCGAAGGCGACCTTGTGATGGGCGATTTGAAATTGCTGGCCGGGGATTTCCATCTTGCCGCCAAGGGCAGCTCGCATCCGCCCGCCTACTCGGCGACTGGCTGCCTTTTGCATATCTCGACGGCGCTTTAACGGGCACAAGCCAACCGCCGGTTCAGAGCCCGCTGAACCAATTTTCGCCATAGGTCCCCCAATGGCCGCCGTTGATCATGACGATGGGAGGGTAAACGGGACGGAGCTTTACGCCTGGCGGACGCGATCACGGAAGGCGGCGGCATGACGAGGACCTCCAAAGGCGCTCGCCGGATCAGCCCTGCGTGGAATGGCCCAGCCTACGTTCAGCGAAGAAGTCAGCTCTTCGGCAGAAGCACCGTGTCGACAACGTGAATGACGCCATTCTTCTGGATGACGTCGGCGATGGTCACGAAGGACTTATCGCCCTTGCCGTCGATGATTTCGAGTCTGCGGCCATCTTGCCGCACGGTCAAATCTTCGCCCTCGACGGTTTTGTACGTGGCCTCGCCGCCGCCCTTCTTGACGGCCGCGATGACATCGGCCGCGGAAATCTTGCCGGGAATGATGTGGTAGGTGAGAACCGCAATCAAGGCGGCCTTATTTTCGGGCTTCAAAAGCGTTTCGAGCGTGCCCTTGGGCAGCTTCTCGAAAGCTTTGTTGACCGGCGCGAAAACCGTGAACGGCCCCTCGCCCTGCAAGGTCTCGACGAGATCCGCCGCCTTGACGGCCGCGACAAGCGTCGTGTGATCCTTCGAATTGACCGCGTTTTCGATGATGTTCCTCGACGGATACATAGGCGCGCCGCCGACTTCCACGGTCATTTCCGCGAAAACGGGGGAGAGCCCGCCCAACGCGGCAAAGCTCATGGCGGCGGCAACTGCCGCGTCGCGAACTGTCAACATGCAATTTCTCCTGCTAAACAATTGCCGCCGGGCGGCGGGAAGCGACGAGCCCCGGCGCCGGCATTTGGTCCGTCGCGGTCTCGTTACCGGCAATTGCGGGCGCGCGCCGCAAAAAGTTCGGACGCCGTTTGGGCCGCTAGCTGGTGAATCCGGCAACAAGCACGTTTCCGGCGCCTGATTCGAAAGCAATAGCCGGAATGCGGCGCCGGATGCCGAGGGCTACGTTCGCCTCAAAATATGAATTGGCGAATGGAGTCGCGCGCAAGCGCGCCCTGCTCGAAAGGGAGACCGCGAGGTGAATATCCAAACGAACTTCCCTGCCGGGTTTATTGTCGCTTTCGCAAAAAGCAATGTGGCGGTTCCGCCCGCTTTCCGTTGCGTTTCCGCCACAGGGCTCGGGATAATGCGGCGGATAGGCCAACCACGGTTGAAGACAGGCGCGGATCCCGTAACCTGGCAAAGAGTTATCTTCAACGTCCTTCGAGGAGAAAAACATGTTACGCCGCACTCTCTTGGCATCGGCCGGCGCCATGGCGCTCGCTGGCGCGGCCGTCGCGGCCGACCTCGGAACACGCCCCCCGCCGCCGGTCTTTCTGCCGCCGCCGCCGATCTTCACCTGGACCGGTCTCTATGCCGGCATCAATGCCGGTTATACTTGGAGCAACAACAATTTGGTCGATACGGATGCGAGTGCGGGCGGATGCAACCCGGCGTTCCCAGGCTGCGCGGTCAATCCAAACTTTAGCGTCACCAGCGCCAGCTTGGCGACGTTCTCCTTGCCGGCGAAAACGGACGGGTTCATCGGCGGCGGCCAAATCGGCTATAATTATCAGTTCAACAACAGTTTCGTCGCCGGCATCGAGGCAGACATTCAGGGAATCGCCGGCGCCCACGCCAGCTCGTCCTTCGACAGCACCCTGGCAAACCCGAACTTCACGACCAATTCCATCGACCAGTCGGCTTCCGTCTCCAAGTCGCTCGATTATCTCGGCACGGTCCGCGGCCGTCTCGGCTTCCTGATCACGCCGACCCTGCTGGTTTATGGAACCGGAGGTCTCGCCTATGGTCAGACGAACTCGAGCACCAATATCACGCAGTTCGTGGAAGACGCCGGATCCGCGCTGTCCCCCAACCCCTATTCCTCGTTCGGCGGCCTTTCCAATTCGCGCGTCGGCTGGACGGCCGGCGGCGGCGGCGAATGGTTGTTCGCGCCCAATTGGAGCGTCAAGATCGAATATCTCTATTACGATCTCGGCAACATGACTTACGGCCTGAGTCCGCTCGTGACTTTTGGCCAAGCCGGCACCGCGGCCCCCGGCTCTGCTTTCCTCAGCGCCTTTCCGCAATCCACGACTCGTTTCCGGGGCAATATTGTCCGCGCCGGCTTGAACTATCACTTCAACTTGGGGGTTCCGGCTCCGGTCGTCGCCAAATATTGATAGAAGGTGAGGCAATTTCTTTCGGGCAAACTTAAAACCCGGCCGCACGGCCGGTTTTTTTGGGGCAGGCCCGAGGCGACATTCGCCCCGGACTCTTTTTATTGCCAGGCGGCACCGCGCGTGCCAAGCAGGCCCATGAATCCCAAGCTAACAAACGCTGCTCCATCTTCTCTCGCGCGCCTTGCTGACCCCCCACGCGCGCCAAAAATTTCCTTCGTCTCGCTCGGTTGTCCCAAGGCCCTTGTCGATAGCGAGCGGATCATCGGGCGCCTGCGCGCGGAAGGTTACGAGCTCGCGAAGACGCATCGGGACGCGGCGGCGGTCATCGTCAACACGTGTGGTTTTCTCGATAGCGCCAAGGCTGAATCGCTGGCCGCGATTGGCGCGGCGGCGGCGGAAAATGGAAAAGTCATCGTCACCGGCTGCATGGGCGCGGAGCCCGGAGCGATTTTGGAAAAATTTCCAAAACTTCGTTGGATCTCCGGCCCGCAGGATTTTAACTCCGTCATGCGGGCGGTCCATGAAGCGGCCGCGCCGCCGCACGATCCTTTCCTCGATCTCCTGCCTCCGCAAGGCATCAAGCTCACGCCGCGCCACTACGCCTACTTGAAGATTTCCGAAGGATGCAACAATCGCTGCACCTTCTGCATCATCCCGAAGCTACGCGGCGATCTCGTCTCGCGGGAGGCCGCGGATGTCCTGCGCGACGCCGAAAAGCTCGTCGCGGCGGGCGTCAAGGAGCTTCTTATCATCTCGCAAGATACGAGCGCATATGGCTTGGACCTGAAATATTCCGAAAGCTT
>JBATYB010000179.1:0-2013 GCA_049673825.1 Methylocella sp.
CATCGTAGCTTAATGCCTTTCCAAGACGCAAGACGCAAGACCCTCATGCATCCCGCCGACGCACGATAGCCACCTGCGCTTGCAAGCGCTTAACGGATATCGCACGGAGCAACCCCCGGATCGCTCATTTCGAAACAGGCTTGTCGGTGAGAACCCACCGGCCGAAAAAATAGAGTGCAGTGACGAAGATAACCGCGCAAATACCGCCGATAGGCGTCCCAACCCAACTCGCAATTTCAAGAAGCTCGCCCATTACTTTCCTCCATTAGTTTGTTATTTACATGCCTTGCGGGATCCACGCACCTACACCTTTGGTACTCTTGCGCCGAAGGCTTCATCGTCACAAGCAGCCCGCTTGGCCGGACGTCATTTAGGAGCAGCTGGATAATTTCCTCGCCGCGAATCTCATTCGCACGCCTGCGGTTTGTGCCTGGCTATCTAGGTTAAGCCTAGATCACGTCCGGTTTTACCGCTTCGGCCTTATAAATTCAATTCTTAGTCCCGGTCAAGCGGCACCGCGCGAAACCGGCGGCACGATCGAGCGGGAAACGCGCTTTTAGTTTACGGCGGCTTGGCTCGAACATTCAAGACGGTTGCGAAATTCGCCGGGGCGGTCCAAATTGATGCCGGGAGGTTGGCGGTGGACGCACCACTCGCCAACCGGGTCAGGTCCGGAAGGAAGCAGCCCTAACGAGACCGGGCGGGTCTCTGTCCAGCCTCCCACTTTGCTAGCCTTGCCACAACTTGGCTTTGTCCGGCAGGCCGGCCGGGCCGCCGGAGATTGGCGCGGCCCCAATCAAGTCTCTCGCCTAACGGGCCTGCGCGATGCCGGACGGTCGCATGGAACCACCCCCGAGCGCCCATGACGAAGCCAGTCCCGGGCTGGGATTGGGCGCCATCGCCGCCGTGCAAGACCAAGTTGGCACACCGGCTCCCTACCGCGTGCTTGCCCGCAAATACCGCCCCGCGCGCTTCGAGGATTTGATCGGCCAGGACGCCATGGTCAGGACGTTGTCGAACGCCTTCGACCTCGAACGCATCCACCAAGCCTATATTCTGACCGGGGTGCGCGGCGTCGGCAAGACCACGACGGCGCGCATCCTGGCCCGCGCCTTCAACTACGAATTGCCCGCGCGGGCCGGGCGCTCCGCCGTGACGCGCCCGACCATCCATATGCCGGAGCTTGGCGTGCATTGCCGGGCGATCATCGAATCGCGCCATGTCGATGTCATCGAAATGGATGCCGCCTCACATACCGGGATCGACGACGTGCGCGAAATCATCGAGAGCGTGCGTTACTTGCCGGTCATGGCACGCACAAAGGTTTATATCATCGACGAAGTGCATATGCTTTCCAAACAGGCTTTCAACGGCCTTTTGAAAACCCTGGAAGAGCCTCCCGATCACGTGAAATTCGTGTTCGCGACAACCGAGATCGAAAAGGTTCCGGTCACCGTGCGCTCCCGCTGCCAAAGGTTCGATTTGCGCCGGGTCGATGCGGGCGTGCTGACCGGCTACCTCGCTTCGATCTGCGCCAAGGAGGCTGTCGCGATCGAGGACGAGGCGCTTAGCCTCATCGCGCGCGCGGCGGAAGGCTCGGTGCGCGACGCGCTTTCGCTTCTCGATCAGGCGATCTCGCATGGCGCGGGTCTGCCCGGTGCGATCGCCGCGGACGCCTTGCGGGCGATGCTGGGGCTCGCCGGCCGGGGCCGGATCGTCGATCTTTTCGAAGCCCTCATGCACGGCCGGATGGCGGAGGCCCTCGGGACCCTGCAGGAGCTTCATGACTTTGGCGCCGATCCGACCGAAGTCCTTGCCGGACTCGCGGAATTCGTTCATCTCGTCACCCGCCTGAAGCTCGTGCCGGACGCCGCGCAAGATGTTTCGTTGACGCCGGACGAGCGGACGCGCGGCCAGCGGTTCTCGCAAGAGTTGTCGATTCCGGTCTTGACCCGCGCCTGGCAATTGTTGCTGAAAGGCCTCCGCGAGGTGAAGGATTCGCCGCGCCCGCTC
>JBATYB010000180.1:0-4531 GCA_049673825.1 Methylocella sp.
GTGGTGGCCCCGCAGGGGCCGGCCTGCCGGGCAAAGGCTTCAATTCAATGCCCTGATGCGCATATTCCATGACTTCGTGCCAGGTTGCGGCGGGCAACGAGCCGCCCGTCATCTTGTTCATCGGGGAGGAGTCGTCGTTGCCGAACCATACCGCGCCGACATAATTGCCGGTGAAGCCAATGAACCAGGCGTCCTTGTAATCGTTTGTCGTCCCGGTTTTGCCGGCGACCTCGATATTGTCGAGTTGCGCGCGTCTTCCGGTGCCCGCCAGGACGACCTGCATCAGCATCGAATCCATGGTCACGATCGTGTCGGGATCGATCACTTGGTGTGGCGGTGGCGCATCGCGATCGTGCCGGTAGATCACTTCGCCGCGACTGTTGGCGATCTCCACCGCCGCATAGGCAGGCGCGCGCAAGCCGCCATTGGCGAACGTGCAATCGGCCGAAGCCATCTCGATGACGGTAACGTCGTCGCAGCCGATCGGCAAGCATACCGAATCCGGCAGTGGCGTCGTCAAGCCCATTTTTCGCGCGGTATCGATGATCTTGGCGCGGCCGCGTTTGGCGCCCTCGAAGATATTGTTGTGCCCCGGGACCGGATCGGCCTCGCCGATCGCGATCGACAATTTGACCGCGACCACGTTTATCGAATGCGCAAGGGCGTTCACCAGCGGCATACGGCCCCCATAGGTATTTTTGTAATTGCGCGGGCACCAATTGCCAATGCAGACCGGCGCATCGACGACAATCGTCGAGGGTTTGAATTTGCCGGTCATGAGCGCCGTCAGATAGACGAAAGGCTTGAACGAAGAGCCCGGCTGGCGTAGCGCGTCCGTGGCACGGTTGAACTGGCTCTCGCCATAGTCGCGGCCGCCGATCATCGCCCGGACCGCGCCGAGCGGTTCGAGAACCACCATCGCGCTCTGTTTGGAGTGATAGGCCGGGCCGTGCTGGCGCAATTGATCCTCGATGATCGCATCGGCGTGTTTCTGCAGATTGCTGTCGAGGGCGGTGCGCACGGTGAGCACACGCTCGTCGCCGAGTTTCTTTTCGTCGGCGAGTTTTTTCACCTCGTCCTAGGCATAATCGAGATACCAATCCGGGGTGAGGTCCCGGCTGCGATCGACCGGCGTCGCCGGATTGCGAAGCGCCGCATAAATCTGCCCCTCGGTGACATAGCCCGCCTCGACCATATTGTTCAAGACATCGGCTGCCCGCGCGCGGGCAGCGGGCAGATTGATATGCGGCGCGTATTTGGTTGGCGCCTTGAAAAGACCGGCAATCATGGCGGCTTCGGCAAGCGAGAGCTCGCGCACGGACGTGCCGAAATAAAATTCCGCCGCGGCCTGCACCCCGAAGGCGCCGCCGCCGAGATAGGCGCGATCGAGATAAAGCTGCAATATCTCGCGTTTTGTCAAACGGGCCTCGAGCCAGATCGCGAGATAGGCCTCCTTAATCTTGCGTGCCAGCGTCCGCTCGTTTGAAAGAAATAGATTTTTTGCCAGTTGCTGGGTGATGGAAGAGCCGCCCTGGACCACCGAGTCGGCCCGCGCGTTGACGGTCATGGCCCGCAGCGTGCCGATCACGTCGATCCCGAAGTGATCGAAGAACCGCCGGTCCTCGGTCGCGACCACCGCGTGGATCAGATTTTGCGGCAGTTCGTCGAACGAGACCTTGTCGTCGTGCCTGATGCCGCGCCGCCCGACCTCCTGGCCATAGCGGTCGAGAAAGGTCACCGCGAGGTCGGTTTTCTTCAGCCAGTTGTCGGAGGTTTCCTGGAAGGCCGGACCGGCAAGGGTGAGGGCGAGCAGGCCCAAGCCGATTCCGAGGGTGAGCGTCTCGCAGGCGGCTTCGTTGAGGACGTGCCGCCAGCCTGCAAGATGGAATCCGTCCATGAAGGCCGAAAAGGAGGCGTAATTTTCGCGCGCGCGTTCCCGGCTCGCATGGAGCGAGGAATCGACAAACGCATCGACGGCAAGCAAAGCCCGCGCGATTTTCCGGCGAAGACGCGACGATCGCATATCATCGAACAAAATTGCAGCTCCGACACATGCCGGCATAAGGGATGCCGGAAACTTCGCCAGATTAAAGCATCTTCCATTGCGATGGAAACATACTCTTGTGCGGATAGTGGGTCAGCTTAAAAAAGGCGAGTCCTAAATACAGATTATTCCAAACTCTTGGCGTCGATCAGACGGCGCGCGTTTTTGGAATTCCGGCGGCGGGCCCAAGGCCAATTCCTCGGCATCTTCCGGGCCTCCCAGATTGCCCGAAGAACTCGCGGAATGGCGAGAATCGTCATCGAGATGGATTTACAACCTTGGATCGGGCGTTCGACAATAAGGGTTGCTATGTGAATCGTCTCAATGCCGTCTCCAACCGCGTCGAGTACGATGGGGCGAAGCAATAAATTCCGGCGGCGTGGCCATTCGCCTTAATATTATCATTTTGATGCTGAACCTAAGCGGAGTAGCCCCTTGACGCAGGGGTGAGGCGGGACCACATTGTTGCGTTCAAATCCACGTCGGACGCGGACTTATTCGCCAAATGCGCCGGTGCGCTGGCATAGGGGTTATTGTTCTCGCTCCTTGCTAGATAAGTAATGACGAAGAACGTCACAAGATAGCTTTTTGAGACACGTTCATGGCTGACCAAGAGCGAATTGCGCTATTCATCGATGGCGCGAATTTGTATGCGACCGCGAAATCGCTGGGGTTCGATATCGATTATAAGCGGCTGCTTAAGGAATTTCAAAGCCGGGGAAAATTAATCCGGGCATTCTACTATACGGCCCTGGTGGACGATCAGGAATACTCCTCGATCCGGCCGCTCGTCGATTGGCTGGATTATAATGGCTTCGCCGTGGTGACCAAGCCGACAAAGGAGTTCGTGGATTCCCTCGGCCGGCGCAAGGTCAAGGGAAATATGGACATCGAACTGGCCGTGGACGCCATGGAAATGGCCGACCACATCGACCATCTCGTCCTTTTCTCCGGCGACGGCGACTTCCGCTCCCTGGTCGAGGCGGTGCAGCGCAAGGGCGTCCGCGTTTCCGTCGTTTCGACGAATGCGACGCAACCCTCCATGGTGGCCGATGAATTGCGCCGCCAGGCGGACGAATTCATCGACATCACGCATCTCGCCCCGAAAATCGGCCGCGACCCCGTCGACCGGCCCGACCGCTCGC
Organism: Methylocella sp.; assembly: GCA_049673825.1. GTDB lineage: Bacteria > Pseudomonadota > Alphaproteobacteria > Rhizobiales > Beijerinckiaceae > Methylocapsa. The sequence continues at coordinate 3,190 of JBATYB010000180.1, forward strand.
AAAAGCTGCAAGACCGGCGGCCAGCGCCGGTGGGCAATTTCGATCCCGCGCTGGCCGAGGATCGCTCGTAAAATCGTTCCGCGCGAAGTCGATTGAGGCGAGCGGGCAAACCATTGTGGCGGCGTCCCGGCAACGCCCGTTCGCCCGCGAGCCGGCCCCCGATTGTTCGTTTTGCCCGCGTCTCGCGACATTTCGCGATTCCCTCAGGGCGGCGCAGCCGGAATGGCACAACGCCCCGGTTCCGGCGTTCGGAGCGCTTGACGCGCGTTTGCTGGTGGTTGGCCTCGCGCCTGGCCTGCGTGGTGCCAACCGGACGGGGCGGCCGTTTACCGGCGATTCCGCCGGCGATCTTCTCTACGAGACCTTGATCGAATTCGGCTTTGCGACGGGCGCATACGGAGCGTCCATCGACGATGGCCTGCGACTCGTCTCATGCGTGATCACCAATGCCGTGCGCTGCGTGCCGCCGCAAAACAAGCCGAAGCCGTCGGAAATCAAGAGCTGCCGCCGCTTTCTCGCGGCAACGATCGCGGCCATGCCGGATCTTTGCGCGATCGTCGCTCTCGGGCGGATTGCCCATGAGTCGGTCGTTCGCTCGCTCGGATTGAAGCCGGCCGCGTATCCCTTCGGGCATGGCGCCGAACATGTCCTGGTTGCAGGCGAAGCGGCCGGAAACCGCCGGCAACCGGGCGCAAGGACGATTACGCTTGTCGACAGTTATCATTGCTCCCGCTATAACACCAACACCGGCGTGCTGACGCAAGACATGTTCCGGGCTGTTTTCGCCAAAGCCCGCGAAAGGCTTTGACGACGGTATCTCCGCGAAGCGGACGGGCCTTCGGCAAGCGGCGGCGGTTTGAGAAGCCAGCTTTTGAGCACGGACCCTGAACTTGAGCGCCGCAGCGAGGAAGAAAGCCTTGCCGCTGATCGCCGCGATCAATTTCTTGGAACGATACCGGCGCCCGCGGCGGCGGCGCGATCCAGCCGCCGCTTCTTCGCCAAGATCGTGGCGGCCTCGCTGCTTGCGCACGGATGTCTCGTGCTCGCCTTGGTACTTTTTGACCAGGCACCTCATCCCTCCGGGTCGGCGCGCGCAATTCCGCTCGAGGTAGTCACGGAGCCGCCGCCACCAGAGCAAAGACCGGCGGCGCCGGGCGCGGGCGAAAAACCCGCCGCGCCGAAGGAAGCCGTGCAATCTCCCCGCCGCGAGCCTCGGCAAACGGCGGAGACGCCGGCGCATCCCAAGCCCGCGAACGAGGCAAGGTCCGGCCAAAATCCCGTCCCAAAGCCTGCCGCGCCGCAACCGCCCACGACCAACGGGCCCCGGGCGCCCGCCAAGCCG
>JBATYB010000181.1:0-7937 GCA_049673825.1 Methylocella sp.
GCTTGACCGAGTTGCCAATCGTTCGGCGAGGGTTCGTCCAAGTCGGTTTTCGCGGTTTTCGGATACACCCACAAAAGTTCGGCCGGATCGATCTTGTCGCCGTCCGAATTTTTTCCCGATTGTACAACTTACCGGAAGATAAGGCTTTCGAGACGATGGATTTGGCGACGCCCGCCTCCTTGGCGGCCTTTCCGGGCGAGAGATACATGTGGTTTCCAATCGTTCGCGCGGGAGTTCGGCGACTATTTCGCAAAACCCTTAAGGAAACCTTAAGCGCAAGTCGAAAAATGCGGGCGGCGTGGTGAGTTTGCGGCGGGGATTTTGGGGGATGAGGGCGCTCCGAATCGCGCCTTCATCGCGTGAGGTGTCGAGGCGGCGGCGGTCAACCGGGCGAGTGGGCAATGGATGATTCGGAAAAGTTAGAGCCATCTTTGATTGGGGCCGCCGGAGTCGAGCTGCTCCCTTAATCTTCCTTCCGCGATTGGCGGCTTTTCGTTCCCGCGGGTTGCTCGCTTCTCTTCGCGGCCGGCGCATAGGCCGCCGCATGATGGGGCCGGACGAGCAAAACGTCCCAATCTGGTTCAAGATCTTGCCGGCTTGCGCCCGCGGGCTCGGGACTCTCAGCGAGATCGCCTTGCCCATCGTCTTCATTGGAACGACGCCTTTTGTGCGCGGGTTCAAATTTCAGGTGCTTCGCTCTTTCTTTTATGCGGTCGCGGCAATCCTCTTCGCGGCGCCGGCGGCAGCGGTCTTTTCGCTCCCGAGCCGGAACGCGGCGCCGGCGGCCCATACGTCGCCGGTTATCGCAAGGTTCCCGGCGCGCCGGGAAGATTCCATCCATGCGCCGGAAGGGAAATCGCTGCGACAATGCCCCGATGGAAAGCCGCCTCGGCACTCTGAAAACGGGACTCGTGCATCAGGCTTGCTGCCCAATCCGGGAGGCCGCACGGCACGACTTGTTCGCCGCCATCGAAGGATACGCCAATCGCCGGCGGCGCCATTCCGCCCTCGGGTACATCACCCCAGAACAGGCGGAGCACCAAGCCGCTTAATCCGGTGTCCACCAAATCGCGGAAAGGTCAATTGCCGCATACCCGGATCTAAAAAAGGCGACCGGTTCCTTTTGAGGCATGCCTTAAAGCGGCAGGCGGATGGTTGCGACGGCAAGCGACGCGATGCCTTCCTCGCGCCCGGTAAACCCCAAACCCTCGGATGTCGTTGCCTTGAGCGCGACGCGGCCGGGCGGAATTTCCACGATGCTTGCGATGCTGGCCCGGATCGCGTCGCGGTGCGGTCCCACCTTCGGTCTTTCGCAGACGAGGGTGGCGTCGATGTGGGCAATGACGCCGCCGCGCGCGCGCACCTTCGCGGACGCGGCGGCTAGGAAAATCCGCGACGCCGCGCCGCGCCATTGCGGATCGCCCGGCGGAAAATGGCTGCCGATATCGCCATCCGCCAAGGCGCCAAGCAAGGCATCGGTGATTGCATGACTTAAGACGTCGGCATCGGAATAGCCGACCAGTCCATGATCATGCTCTATTTTTAGTCCACCAAGACAGATGTGGCTGCCCGGCCCGAACGCATGCACGTCGTAGCCTTGCCCGATCCGGACATCGGCCAGATGGCCCATTAGCCTCGCCTCAGCCACCGCGAGGTCCTCGCTGGTGGTCACCTTCATGTTCGACGCTTCCCCGGCGAAGACATGGACGCGATGCCCGGCCCACGCCGCGACAGCGGCATCGTCTGTGAGATCCATGGCGCCCCTCGAGGCCGCTTCTCGATGCGCGGCCAAGATCAGATCGAAACGGAACGCCTGCGGCGTCTGCACCGCCCGCAACCGCGCGCGCGGCGCGGTCGCGATGACCGATGCTTGCGTGTCGATCTCTTTAATCGTATCGGTTAGCGCCACCCCGGGGATGGCGGCGCCATGGGCTTTTGCGGCCGCGACGGCGCGCTGAACCAATGTGCCGCTGACAAATAATCGTGCGGCATCATGAATTAAAACGATTGCCGGGGGAGTTTGTCGCAGGGAAAGCGCCTCCAGCCCCAGGCGGACGCTTGCCTGCCGCGTGGTCCCGCCAAACACCGGGCCGGCGAGGCAGGACTCCGCCTCGAAATGGGTTGCGCTGGTGCGAAAGAGGTCGAGGTCATCCTTGTGAATAACGGGAAGAACCGTTGCGCCAGGAGCTGCGCGGATAAGGGCGCCTAATGTCCGCGCGAGCAGCGGCCGGCCCGCCAAGCTCCTGTATTGCTTTGGAATTCCTCCCCCCGCGCGCGAGCCTCGTCCGGCCGCCACGACGAGGATCGCCAATTCTGACGCTGCGTTCATGAATTCTCGGCTTGCCCCGGTTGCGAGAACAATGACCCTCCTTCATTTCACCCATGGCGTCAATTTCTTCCCTTTTGATGCCAAAATAAGCAATTACCTCGTTGCCGCATTGCACAAAATGACTATGATATGGGCATGACTGATCTTGCTAGTAATTTAGGCACCACCTGCGGCGCCGCACTCCAAATTGGCGGACTCCATCTCGATGGCCGCGCGTTTCTCGCGCCCATGGCGGGGGTTACCGACCTCGGCATGCGTCGTCTGGCGCGCCGCTTCGGCGCCTCTCTTACAGTTTCGGAAATGGTCGCCGCCGGTCACTACGCCCGCGGCGATGCCGCCAACCGGCTGAAAGCGGAGGGCGCGGGCGTGGGGTTCCATGTGGTGCAGATTGCCGGCCGCGACCCCTATGTCATGGCGGAAGCGGCGCGCCTTGCGCAGGACTCCGGCGCCGCGATGATCGACATCAACATGGGCTGCCCGGCAAAAAAGGTCACCAGCGGCTATGCCGGATCGCATCTGATGCGCGACCTCGGCCTTGCGGTCTCGCTCATTCGCGCCACGATCGCGGCCGTGCGCATACCGGTCACGCTCAAAATGCGGCTCGGCTGGGACGGCCAATCGCTGAATGCTCCGGAACTCGGCCGGCTGGCTGAAGCGGAGGGGATCGCCATGCTGACCGTTCACGGCCGTACCCGTTGCCAGTTCTACGCGGCTCAAGCGGACTGGACAGCGATCGGCGGGGTGAAGCAGGCGGTTTCGATTCCGGTGACGGCGAATGGCGATTGTGCGAGCCTTGCGGACGCGGCGTCGATATTGGCGCAATCCGGCGCGGACGCGGTGATGATCGGCCGTTCCGCGATCGGGCGGCCCTGGTTCGTTGGCGATGTCGCCTATTATCTGGCGCATGGCAAAGCCCGCGCCAAACTGCCGGCGGCCGAGCGCAAGAGCGCGGCCCTCGAACATTACGAGACTTTGCTCGAAATGTTCGGCGCCGGCCAGGGCGTGCGCCATGCGCGCAAGCATCTCGCGGCTTACGCCGCGCGGGCAGCCGTCCAAGATGGCGCTGCCCTGCGCGAGCGTCTGGTCATGCTCGAGTGCCCGAAAGCGGTCAGATCCACCCTTTGCCAATTATTCGACTCTCCCCCGTTGACTGAGGCGGCATGAGCAAATCTTTCGCATCGCAAGGATCGCCGCCGGCCGGGACGGCCGCCGCCGGAAGCGACGCGGCCAAACTTCTGAATGCTCTGCCGCATCCGGTGGTCGCCGTCCTGCAGGACGGTTCGATAGCCGAAGCCAACTCCGCCGCCGAAGCATTTTTCGGGATGAGCCGGACTTCCCTTTGGCAACAGAGACTAGCCAATCTCGTCGTGGCCTTCTCGCCGCTCCTGTCCCTCGTCGAGCAAGTGAAGTCCCGTGGCGCGGCGATCAATGAATATCGAGTCGATCTCAACTTGGCAAAACCGGGAGGCGGCCGGCTAGTCGATATTTTCGTGACGCCCCTGCAGGAACCCGCCGGGGGTGTCGTTGTCATGTTGCAGGAGCGCTCTCTCTCCGAAAAACTCGACCGGCAGCTCACCCATCGGGGCGCCGGGCGTTCGGTCGCCGCGATGGCGTCCGTGCTCGCCCACGAAATCAAGAACCCGCTGTCTGGTATCAGAGGGGCCGCGCAACTTCTCGAAGCCGAAGCGACCGACTCCGATCGCACCCTGACCAGGCTGATTTGCGAGGAGACCGACCGGATCGTGAAACTTGTCGACCGGATGAGCGCATTTTCGGAGGGGCGGCCGGCCGAGCGCGAAAAAGTCAATATCCATGCGGTGCTCGACCACGTCAAGAAGGTGTCCCAGGCCGGGTTCGCGCGCCATATCCGCTTTGATGAAAACTACGATCCCTCACTTCCGGCGGTTCTTGGCAATAAGGATCAGCTCATTCAGATCTTCCTGAATCTGGTCAAAAACGCCGCCGAAGCGATTGGCGAGTCGCGCAGCGACGGCAACATCGAATTAACGACCGCTTTCCGGCCGGGCGTGCGCCTGCAACTTGCCGGCGCGAAAGCGCCGGTGAGCCTGCCGCTGGAATTTTGCGTGCACGACAATGGGTCTGGCGTCGCGCCGGAATTGTTGCCCTATCTGTACGATCCCTTCGTCACCACGAAAGCGGCCGGAACTGGCCTGGGGCTTGCTTTGGTTGCCAAGATTGTTGGCGATCACGGTGGTACCATAGAATGCGAATCCTTTCCCCGCCGCACGACGTTCCGGATTCTCATGCCCATGTATGCGCCGGCCAGGGCTTGAAGCACGGCTAAGGCTAGCCGGAGCAAAGAAAACCAAGCAAGACTTTAAGAATCCGGCAAGCGCGAGCCGGTTTTCCGCCCGCGGGAAGGGGCACGTTGATGGCCACTGGGAATATCCTCATCGCCGACGACGATGCAGCCATTCGGACGGTCCTCAGTCAGGCTTTATCGCGCGCGGGCTACGACGTGCGCACGACCGGGAACGCGGCCACGCTTTGGCGATGGGTTCAGTCGGGCGAAGGCGATCTCGTCATCACCGATGTGGTCATGCCGGACGAAAATGCCTTCGAGCTTCTGCCAAGGATGAAAAAATTGCGGCCGAATCTGCCGATCATCGTCATGAGCGCGCGGAATACATTCATGACCGCGATCAAGGCGTCCGAGCGCGGCGCCTATGATTATCTGCCGAAGCCTTTCGACTTGCGGGAATTGGTTGCGATCGTCGGGCGCGCGATGAGCGAACCAAAAAATCTGGTCCGCGCCGCGCCCAACGCGGATTTGGAGGGGATGCCTCTGGTGGGGCGCTCCCCCGCCATGCAGGAAATCTACCGTGCCTTGGCGCGCCTGATGCAGACCGATCTCACCGTGATGATCAGCGGCGAATCCGGCACCGGCAAGGAGCTTGTCGCGCGCGCGCTGCATGACTACGGCAAACGCAAGAAAGGCCCGTTCGTCGCGATCAACATGGCGGCAATTCCCCGCGATCTCATCGAGAGCGAATTGTTCGGCCACGAAAAAGGGGCGTTCACCGGCGCCAATCAGCGTTCCGCCGGGCGCTTCGAGCAGGCCGAGGGAGGCACCCTCTTTCTCGATGAGATCGGCGACATGCCGATGGAAGCGCAGACCAGGCTTTTGCGGGTGCTGCAACAAGGCGAATATACCACGGTAGGCGGCCGCAGCGCGATCAAGACAAATGTCCGCATCATCGCCGCGACCAATAAGGATTTGGGCGGGCTGATCCGCCAAGGCCTCTTCCGCGAGGATCTGTTTTTCCGTTTGAACGTCGTCCCTTTGCGGCTGCCGCCGTTGCGCGAACGCCTCGAGGATATCGGCGATCTCGCGCAACATTTCTTCGTGCTCGCCGCCGCCGAAGGTTTACCGCTCAAACGGATCGAACCCGATGCCCTTGAGCGCCTCAAGCGCTATCGTTGGCCAGGCAATATTAGGGAACTCGAAAATCTGACCCGCCGGCTCGCCGCGCTCTATCCGCAAGAAGCCGTCACGGCGCAATTGGTTGATACGGAACTTGGCGCGAATGCGCCGGGGACCGGGCCGCATTATCCGGCGGCGCTCGACCCGGAGAAACGGCGGTCAGGGGAGCCCGGGCGGAGCCCGACGCTTGCCGGCGCGACGGAGCGCTATCTCTCCGAGCTTTTCCATGAGCACGGCGCGGGCTTGCCGCCACCCGGGCTCTATCACCGGATCTTGCGTGAGATCGAATATCCGATGATAACCGCGGCGCTCGCCGCGACCCGCGGCAATCAGATCAAGGCTGCCGAACTTTTGGGGCTGAACCGGAATACCTTGCGCAAGAAGGTGCGCGATCTCGACATCAAGTGGATGCGCGCGCCGCGCTAGGCGGCATTGCCGCGGTAGGCCAATGCCATCGGCCCCTTGGGTTCCCTATCATTTTTTCCAAAAGCCGCGGCCCGTGCTCGTTAAAACCGATTTGACCATGATCACGTTTGTGATCACGACGCCAGAAGGCGAAGCATTCGACAGTCAATTAAACTCTGATCAGATTTTATGAGGCAGGATCCGGATGGAATTTTCGGGAAGGACACGGTCAAGGGGCCGGCAAAGGAACGACGATGAGGCTTGCTAGGACATTGCGTTCTGTCGCCGCCGCCGCCATTTCAACCGCGGCCCGCGCCGGCGACTCCGCTGACGCGGCGGCCATCACCTTCCGCCGCATCAATCCGAAAAGTAAAACGACGTGGCAGGTCATCGTCGACCACGACCGCGGCACCGCCGACTCGTTTCCGGCCAAGAACAGCGACAGCCAAATTGCCTGGCACGACACATTGCACGGCGGCTGCACCTACCCGGACCGTGCGTCCGGCGCGTTGACGTTTTTGAATGCCTCGAGCACGGGCGCCTATGCGACCCACCATACAAGCCATGCCGACTGACGCATGCAGTCAATCACTGCGCAGGAAAAGGCTCACCACGCCCGCTGGGGAGACAAAGCGACGCGCGACGCTCGACGATCAGCCTCTATGCCGCCGTAGGGAGCGGATGCGCGGCGATCCGAAGAAGCGGGGAGCGCGGTCGTCTGGTTGCTCAAATTTTGGGCTCGATTGCCTAAAAGCTAGGCAATGCGGGATGAAAGAGATTCGATCATATCCTCTGCTGCGGCGCCAATTCACGTTGGTTCGTTACGCTTGCCGCTCGGAGCGCCCCCGGAGCGCTAGCGCGCGCCCCGATCCAAGGGAGCCCTTTGATCGATAAGGACTCGCTCAAAATCAAAGAGTTGGAGCATGTTGGAATCGAAAAGGCCGAGCAACTTTGCCGGGACATGCCGTAACGCACGGTGTTTTGTGCTGTTGGCGCATCTTTTGCTGAAGCGTTTGATTGGGAGCGTCTGACCAGGACTTTTGCCGGAATTCTGCGGCTCGTGGCGATGTTGCGCCGCAAGCGTTGCCAGGATCAAAAAACAAAAACGACACGCCCCTCGCAATTCAAGAAATTCAATTGGTCGGAGACGGCCTGACGGAGGAGAAACGACATGCTGCTGCCATCGCCAGAGTGGTTGAATTCGGGCAATAACGCCTGGCAGCTCGCGGCTGCAACCTTTGTCGGTTTGCAGAGCATTCCAGGCCTCACCATCCTCTATGGCGGCATCGTCAAGAAGAAATGGGCGATCAATTCCGCCTTCATGTCGATGTACGCCTTTTCCGCGGTGCTGCTGGTCTGGCTGCTCTGGGCTTACAATATGGGCTTCGGCGAGCAGTGGTTCCCATTCGTGGGCAAGCCCGGACCGGTGGCCTCGGCGATGGTTGAATCGGCTCCGGCGATGGTGCCGGAGGCGGCATCCGGAATGCCTGCTCTCACCTTCCCGATGGCGACGCTGGTCTTCTTCCAATTCGTGTTCGCCGCGATCACGGTGATCATTCTGGCCGGCTCGGTGCTCGGGCGGATGAACTTCAAGGCGTGGGTGATTTTCTGCCCGATCTGGATGACCTTCGTCTATACGATCGGTGCGTTCAGCCTGTGGGGCGGCGGCTGGCTTGCGACCCTCGGGGCCGTCGACTTTTCCGGCGGCTACGTGATCCATCTCGCCGCCGGGACGTCGGGCTTCGTGGCGGCCGCGGT
>JBATYB010000182.1:0-3721 GCA_049673825.1 Methylocella sp.
CTCCTGAAGTTGTCTATTCGCAACCTCAGCTTGGGAGACCCTCTTCAATCCCGCAATCGTCTCATATGTGTTTGAGTGCGGACAGGACTGCCTTCAGCTTTTGAAAATCCTCCACAAATGACATACGGTCCCGTTGTATCGCGACCGCCCATAGCGAACGGGATTGGACGCCGGTTGGAGCATGAATGCCTTGGAGAACTCCATCCCAGGCAGTGTTATGTCTGACATTGCCTTCGAAGGCGTCCGCTAGCGTTGCCGACGTGGGTGGTGCATTGGCTCCGAACCAAGTTCCGGGACCAGGGCTGACAAGCTTGATGCTCGCTGGATCGATGGGTGTATCTTCTGTTCGATGTGGATAGGCGCTGTTTGGCTGCATCCCATTCGATCGCAAAGACAGCGCCGCGCCCGGAACAACACCGTGCTGAGCAAGAAGCGCCGCGGTCCAGTTCGCACCGTTGGGCAGAGGGCGCACCATGGTCCGCGTCTCCGCATGCCAGCCGGCAACACAATAATTGCCGCCATGCATTTCGGTGACTTCGGTGATCAGTAATCTCATTCCGCTTCTCGTCGAACTCCTTCTCACCTCCTCGGGCGTAGCGGTGAGGCCGCCTATGCGTTTGTAGCCGTTGTTTTCTCGTACAAACCAGGTTTTATGGCCCGGTTAAGTCTCGCTGCGATTTTCCGGCCGCGCCAGCTCATAAGGTTGCGGCTGGAAATTTGCATGAAAACAATGTGATATCGCCCTCATAGGAATTCCATTTACCGCCGGAATACGGTATCTTTACCAAACTCCTTTTCGTCCGGACAAACGCTATGAAACCTGACGGCGCCGGCTAATGGGCACGTTTCGCGAACGCGGCCTTGTCGAGGCAAGCGCGCCGGCCGCGCCGGTTGCCGCCAAGAATGCGATTGCTGCCGATCTCATCGCGGTGCTGGTCGCCGTGACCTCGAGCGATCCGCGCGTCTTGACCATCCAGGATAGCTCCGCGCTGCCATCCGGTCCGTTCGAACTTGCCCATCGCTCGCTGCAGGCGGGGCTGCGCGCCTGGGTCGAGCGGCAAACCGGGCTGCCGCCTGGCTATGTCGAGCAGCTCTATACTTTCGCCGACCGGGATCGCGGCGGCGGCGGACAACACGTCATCTCGATCAGCTATCTCGGCCTCACCCGCGAGCAGCGCGCCTCGGGCGAGCAAGAGGCGAGCTGGCGCAGCTGGTATTATTATTTCCCGTGGGAAGACCATCGCGCCGGCGTCCCCTCGATGATCGAAACCGTGCTTTTGCCTAGGCTTGAGGCCTGGGCCAGCGCGCCGCAAAATCCGCGCCCACGGCAAGACCGCCGCCAGCGCGTCGCGATCACCTTCGGCCGGTGCGGCCGCGCCTGGAACGAGGAGCTTGTCCTGCAGCGCTACGAATTGCTCTACGAGGCGGCCCTCATCCCGGAAGCGGTACGCGGAAGTTCGCCGGGGACCATGCGCCAGGGCGTCACGCCCGGCGCGTTGCCGGGCACGGGCCAGCCGATGATTCTCGATCATCGCCGCATTCTCGCCACCGGCATAGCCAGGCTCCGGGCTAAAATTAAGTATCGTCCGGTGGTGTTCGAATTGATGCCGGAAACGTTTACGCTCCTGCAATTGCAGCGCTGTGTCGAGGCCCTGGCGGGGAGACTCGTGCACAAACAAAACTTCCGCCGCCTGATCGAACAGCAGGAACTCGTCGAGGAAACCGGGGAAACCACTCCGAATACAGGCGGGCGCCCGGCGAAACGGTTCCGGTTCCGCCGCGAGGTCTTTGCTCAACGCGCTGTTGCCGGAACCAAATTGCCGGTTTCGAGGGCTTGACAAATCTTATGCTCAATATAAGTATATGCTCGAATAATACTCGCTTGGAGTATAAGACCATGGCGGCGCCGTATCCGGAAACCGTTCGCGCGAAAAATCCTTACGCGGAGAACCTCTATGCAAAGGTGCGCCATGCGATCCCGGCGATCGAGTGGCCGGTCCATGCGCAAGACATCGACGCCATCATGACGTTAAAGCGGATCAGGAACGCGGTGGTGCTTGCGCACAATTATCAGACGCCCGAGATTTTTCACTGCGTGGCCGATTTTGTGGGAGACAGTCTCGCTCTCGCGCGGGAAGCGATGACGGCCGATGCGGATGTCATTGTTTTGGCCGGCGTTCATTTCATGGCCGAGACCGCGAAATTGTTGAATCCGGAAAAAACCGTTCTCATCCCGGACCTCGGTGCCGGCTGTTCGCTTGCCGAGTCGATCCGGCCCGAGGATGTGCGGCTGTTGCGGCATACCTATCCAGGCGTTCCAATCGTCACATATGTAAACACCTCGGCGGCCGTGAAGGCCTTGTCGGACATTTGCTGTACTTCTAGTAATGCGCGCGCGGTGGTCGAATCCCTCGGCGTCGAGCGTGTCATCATGCTGCCTGACGAATTCCTAGCCCGCAACGTCGCTGCCGAGACAAACGTGAAAGTCATCGCCTGGTCGGGCCATTGCGAGGTGCATGAGCGTTTCGACGCCGCGGAAGTGCGGCAATTGCGCGAGGATTATCCGGGCGTGACCATCTTGGCGCATCCGGAATGCCCGCCGGACGTCGTGGCGGAAGCCGATTTTTCCGGCTCGACAGCCGCGATGTCGTCGTATGTGAGCAAGAACCGTCCGCCGCGCGTGGTGCTTTTGACCGAATGCTCGATGAGCGACAATGTCGCGATCCAATATCCCGAGCTCGAGTTCATCCGGCCGTGCAATCTCTGCCCGCATATGAAAAAGATCACGCTTCGCAATATCCGGCGGGCGCTGGAGACGATGCAATACGACGTGCATATTTGTCCTGACATCGCGATTCCCGCGCGCCGGGCCGTCGAGCGCATGCTGGCGGTGCATTGATGGATGTTATCGACACCACGGGGACATGCATCATTGTCGGCGGCGGCCTTGCGGGCCTGACCGCCGCTCTTTCCTTGGCGCCCCGGCCGGTAATCGTCCTCAGCAAGGCCCCGCTTGGATTTGAATCATCGAGCGTCCTCGCACAAGGCGGGATCGCCGCGAGCCTTGGGCCGGACGACGATTTTTCGCTGCATCTCGCCGATACGCTCGACGCCGGCGACGGCCTTTGCGACGAGTCTGTCGCACGCGCGATCCTCAAAGCCGCGCCGGCCGCGATCGACGAATTGATCCGGCGCGGCGTGCCTTTCGATCGCAACGGCGAGGGCAAACTTACTCTTGGCCTCGAAGCCGCGCATTCGCGCCGGCGGATCGTTCATGCCGGCGGCGATTCCAGCGGACGCGAAATCATGCGGCCCTTGATCCGTCTTGCGCGCGAAACACCCTCCATCACCCTGATCGAGGGTTCCACGGCGCGGCGGCTGCTCGTCGAGGATAACACCGTGACTGGAGTTGTCGCCGACAGCACCCGCGGCCCCGCGGTTTTCGCGACTGAGCGCGCCGTCATCGCGACCGGCGGCATCGGCGGCCTTTTTCAATATGGCACCAATCCGGCTGGATCGTGGGGTGAAGGGCTGGCCCTCGCGGCGAAGGCAGGCGCGGCCATGGCCGATCTCGAATTTATCCAGTTTCATCCGACCGCGCTCGATAGCGTTTCGGTTCCGCTTAAGCTGATCAGCGAGACCGTGCGCGGCGAGGGCGCAATTCTCGTCGATGAGACCGGCCATCGCTTCATGGCTGGCGTGCCCGGCGCCGAGCTCGCGC
>JBATYB010000183.1:0-7154 GCA_049673825.1 Methylocella sp.
GTCCTTTGGTGTCGTTGCCTTCGACGACATTCCCGATTACGTCAAGCCCGAGTGCGGCATGGCGAGCCTGTCCGCTTCGGCGACAAGCGCCCTTGTTAATGGCGGTATTGGCTCCCGGTGCGGCGACACGAGCCCGATGATGTGAAGCTCCCGAGGCTCCGCGATAGGAATCGAACGGAGAGGCTCGCTCACGCCCAGCAGATTGGCGAGCTTTTCCGGCACGATGCACCCGCAGCCGCCGCTCCGAACATGCGAATATAAAACCATCATCGAGTTGGATTCGATAGGCGGCGCCGCGGAATTCCCCAGGAGCCGGTCGATAATGCGGCGGTTTTGCATATCGGGGGTGAGCAGGCACAGGGGAATGCGCCCGACATCCGCCCACGCCACTTCCGCGCGCTCGGCAAGCGGGCTCCCGGCGGAGGTCAAGAGCCTGTACCGCTCCCAATAAAGCGGCACCGTATGGAGCTGGCCGAGCGGCTCGTTGTCGAGATAGGTGAGGCCCGCGTCGATCCGGAAATCGTCGAGCATGGAGAGGATGTCGCGGGATGTGCTCGAAAGAATCGTGAAGCGCACGTCCGGATGTTTGGCCCGGAAAGGCGTGGTCAGTTCCGCCGCCATGGGGAGCGCGGTTGGCACCGCGGCAAGCGTCAAATGCCCGGCGAGCGCGGTCTTGGACGCATGAACGTCCTGCCGCATGGCGCGCGCGTCGCTGACGATGCGCCTCGCCCATTCGAGCACGCGCTCGCCTTCCGCCGTCAGTCCGTAAAAGCGCGAGCTCCGATTGACGAGCAACACCCCCAATGTGTCTTCGAGCTGTTTGATGCCCGCCGACAAGGTGGGCTGAGTCACCCCGCAGCTTTCCGCGGCGCGGCTAAAATTGCGTTCCCGCGCGAGCGCGATCAAGAATTCGAGCTTGTCGATCACAGCGCCGCGCCGGGCTGCGAAAGTTCGATGCCGCCGGCCCGCATGGCGGCCTTCCGGCGCGCGAACGCCGTGATCAAGGCCGCGTGGCTCCAGGTCAGGGATTTGGCCGAGGTCTGGATGCCGGTTGCTTGGTCGAATTGCTCCGAAAGCTCCCCTGACGCGGGAGTATGGGCCGCAACGGTTGCCATGAATTGATCGCCGCGCCGGAGCACGGCCTCAAAACGGCCTTTTCGACGCTCTGGGCCCGGCGGCGGGAGAGCGAAGGAATCATCTGCCGCGCCCAGCCGACGCAAGAACTCCTTGTTGTCCGCGGTCACCAAAACCTCCGCGCCCGCCACCGCTTCGGCGAGAGCATAGTAAAATTCCGCCGCGCCGAGCGTTGAAAAATAATAGGCGCCACCGCTGAAGTAACGGTCGCCCGCATAGCGCCCCATGGCCGCGCCCCGGGTTTCGGCGCGGCCGCGGTTGATCGCGTAGCTTGCGTCAAAGAGTTCCTCGAGCCGCGCGAGGGTCGCCATGACCCTCGGATCCAATACGCTATGTGCGCCGTCCTTACGCCGCGCGTGGATCACCGCGAGAATCGTCGCGAAATCGAGCTCTTTTCCGGCCACCCCGCTCGCAACACCGCGGCGGCTTGCGTAAAAGCCGTTGGCCGGATTCCAATATTCGTCCAGAGATTGGACGATCGCTTGCGCCGCCGCGAGGCAGGCCTGCGTCCGTGCTGCTTCGTCCGTGCCGGTTTCCTCCAGCCATCGAGCGCCATCGGCGAGCGCCGCGTGGTGCACAAGCCGTGTGTAATAATGGTGGCCCAGCTCTTCCTCCCAAATGTCGAAACAGGGGTCGCGCCAATGCCGGACGATAAACTCAAGATCGGTCAGGATAAGCGCGCGCGTCGACGCGCGGGCTTGGCCATCCAGGCCCTCAAGTGGCCAGAAGCGCATCAGGGCGAGAGCCCGCAGGGCCGGGCCATCGTGTTGCGGGCGCGACCATTTGGCGATGTCGAGCGTCCCGTCCGGGTTGAACCGCGGCTCGCCGAGAACACGATCCCCGGCGATCTTTCGCAGATCGCTATCGTCCCGCACGTATTGCAAAAAGAAAGGTTCGACGTTTTTCCTGAAATCGCCGGCAAGCCGCAAAAAGGCGGCCCCGTCAAGACGATTGAGAGAGAGGCTGAACCCGACAAACTCCTTGAAACGGGAAAGCCCCTCCCCGGCGAGGGCTCCCTCGGCAATCACGTGCCGCAAGGCATCGATGACGAGCGCCGAATCGCGCAGCCAATGGAAGAAATAGTCGGGATCCGGGTCCCCGGAGGCTAGCGCGGGCGAGGCCAACACGGATCCCGGCGCCGGCCGGATCGTCTGGCCAAACCCGCGCCGCTCCTTGACGAGATGCGCCGCCGAAACGGCGCGCAGCAGCGCCGCCGCCGAAACATCGTTTTGGCGCGCCATCCAATCGAGCAAAAGAGGCTTTTCGCCGCCCGGAACGCCCCCGGTAGTCGCTCCGGCCGTTGCCATCGGCGCGCCGCCTAGCTCACATGCGGGCTGGAAAAGCCAAGCCGCGCCAGCCCGGTCCTGACGTCGGGATCGGCCATGAACAGCTTCCACAAAAGTCCGGTCCGGTAATTCTCGATCATGATCACGATCGGCCCCTGATCGATGGCAAGATATGTGCTTGCATACCAGTCATGGGTCTCGCTGAAGGCATCGGTGAAGCCGAAGCGGCCCCAAATTCTATCCCCCAGAACATCGTAAAAATGGCGAAGGGCGCGCATCGCCTGTTCCGGCGCATAGGGAAAGCTCGACAGCGCCGCCGTGGGGGTGATGACGCCAGTGTCGTTGTCCGGGGCATGTGCGGCATAGCCTGCCGGATCGTCGCTTGCGGTCAAGCCCCAGCACGCGGGTCCGAAGCCTTTTTGGCGATTGGGATTGCGCACGCAGTGCTCGTAGTTGATCAAGGTATGCTGGACGTTTTGTTCGAAATAGCTTGCATAGGTGTCTTTTAGCCCGCGCGGATCGAGCCCGCAAAAGGAATAATGACAAAAGAACAAAGGCCCGCCGAAGTCCGGGCCAAGCGGAAGATCGATGTCGTAATAGCGGCGCCGGTTGATGAACGTGCGGCTTTGCGCGAAACCGTTATGGTATACGGCGGGATCGATCGGGTAACGCGGCGAGGCGGCGGCGAGCACATAAGTGATAAGGCATTCGTTCCAGCCGCGGATGTCCCCGTCGAGGCTGAAGCCATTGCTGGGACTCCAATGCCAGGTCAAGACATGGCGGCCGCCCTGCGTGTGCCAGTTCCATTCGGCATCGAGCCACAACCGGGTAATCCGGTCGCGCAGGCTTTTCTCTGCGGGGTTGTCCGCGGTGAAATATTGGCGGGCGCTTAAGAGCCCCTGAAACAGATACGACGTCTCGACGATGTCGGAACCATCGTCCTTGCGGCCAAACCTTATCGCCGCCCCGGTGCGGCCATTCATGTAATGCGGGAACAGACCATGGTAGCATGGCGCCCGTTCCAGAAAGCCGAGAATGAGGGCGAGCCGGCTCGTTGCGTCGGCCCGGGTGATCCAGCCGCGCTCGGCCGCGACAATGATCGCCATGACCGCAAAGCCGGACCCCCCGGTGCAGACGAGATCGTCGCCGGGGTCCGCGGCAAGCCCGCTGCGGTCGCGCGCGAGGCCGCAGACCGGATGCGCGCCCTCCCAAAAAAACCGGAAAGTCTGGCGCTGGACGAGGTCGATGAGCGCCGCGTCCGGCAAGCCCGCGCGGGGCTTGATGTTTTTTGAAAGTTTGCCTGAGGCCGGCATCGGCGGGCAATTCCTAATTCCGGCGGTCACACGGCGGGGGCCTTTTGCTTTCCTGGCGTGACCGGAATTGAGGCGGGAGCGCAGGGCGCCAAGCGTTGACCTTCGGGGTCCTCGATCAAGTGGAGAACTCGCGTGAAAAAGCCTCGCCGCGTATCCGCCTGGCCGATATTGACGATTGCCGCGTCCGCCAGTTCCCGGCCAAAAATATCAAGGACCAAGCCGCGCGCGTCCTCCTCGAGGTGATCGATGGCCTCGTCGAGCATTATCCAGCGCGGCTTGTGCAGCAAGAGCCGGGCGAAGGCAAGCTTATCCTGTTCCTCGCGGGTCAGTTCCTGTTCCCAGCGCGCGTCGCGATCGAGGTCCGCCGACAGTTGGGCGAGCTTCATCCGCTCCAGCGCGGCCATGTATTCCGCGCTCGTGAATTGGGAGGGATCTGCCGGATAGGCAAGGGCGCCGCGCAGCGTGTCCGGCGGTATATAGTCGTTTTGCGAGATGAACATCATGGTTTGCGTTGGCGGCAGCAAGATGCGCCCGCTTCCCCACGGCCAAAGACCGGCGATCGCACTAAAGAAACTGGTCTTGCCGCCGCGCCGCTTGCCGATGATCAGAACCCGCTCCGCCGGATTGATCATGACATGCTTCTCGCTGAGCCTCGTGCAGCCGCCGGGCGAGGCGATGCCGATCTGGTCGAACACAAGCCTGTCGTCGGCTGTCGGAACAAGCTCGATCTGGCCTGTCTCGCCGCCGAGCCTGTCCATCTCGAGAAGGGCCAGCCGGAAGCTCGCGACCCGCAACAGCGTGGCCCGCCAGTCGGCGATCGTGCTAAAATTATCAACGAACCAGCGCAGCGCCTGCTGCACCTGATTGAAGGCTCCGACCGCCATCATCAGTCCGCCGAGCGACATATCGCCGGCGAAATATCCGGGCGCCGCCACGATGAACGGGGCCACAATTGCGAACCATCCATAACCGGCGGTGACCCAGGTAAGGCGCGTGATCGCGCTGACCAGCCGCCGCATCATCGAAAGGACTTGATCGAACTCGCGGTTCAGATAATCCTTCTCATCCGTTTCGCCGCCATAAAGAGCAATGGCTTCGGTGCGCTCGTTGACCCGCACGAGACCGAAACGCAGATCCGCCTCGCGCGCGTAGCGTTCGGCGTTGAGCCCGATCAGCGGACGCCCGACCCGCCAGCTTCCAAAGGACGCGATTCCGGCATAGATCAGCGCGAACCAGACCATGTAGCCGGGCAAAGCGAAGCTCAATCCGGCGACGGAAAAAGTTACGCTTTCCGAAGCGGTCCATAGGACGGTAATAAAGCATGCGAGAAGAAGCGTCGATTTGATCAAGCCAATGCCGAGGTCGGTCGAAAGATCCACCAGATGACGGGCATCCTCGTGGATCCGCTGATCCGGGTTTACGCCGATTTCGCCGGCGCCGGAGAGGCGAAACGCGCGCCTTGGCACGAGCCATTGGTCGAAGAGATCGCGCGTCAATCCCTCGCGCAATTTCAGCTTGCTCAGTTCTCGAAGCCAGGCCTGGGCGACATTCAAGACCAACAACGCGCCGGCAATCACCCCAAAGACCACGAGCTGGTACAAAAACCCCCAAAAATCCTTGAGCGAGAGCGCATCGTAGAACGGCTTGTTCCAAGCATTGAGCTTGATTTGGAGGAAGGCCGTCAGCGCGACAACGGCGCAGACCGCGATTCCGAGCAAGAAGAAATTGTTGCGGCCCGGCGAATCCCAAAAGGTTTTTGCCATCATCCGCAATTGCGGCGCGAGCCTCTGGCTTGACCCAGCCGCGTCAGCCTGGGGCGGGGACGGTTTTTTCGTCGGCTCGTCCATGTCCACCTAGTTCCATTTCCGGCCGAGTCACCATAGCATGATGCCTCGGAAACATGAACCGGGCCGGCGGCAACCTAATTTCCGGCCGGATCGCGCGACAAAAAAGACTCTAAAGCCTGGTTCCATGCGAATGCGAGCATGTGCTTTCGCGAAGATCGCGCCGGGGCGTTCTTCCGGCCCGATCGCAGGACCGGGCGGCTCCCATGACTAGGACCGACAAGCTCCTCGCGGCGATGACCGTCGAGGAAAAAATCGGCCAGCTCAACATGGTGGCGGCGGGATACGCCGTTACCGGGCCGGTCCTGGCCAGCGGCGTGACCGACGGCATTCGGGCGGGGCGGATCGGCAGCCTCCTGAACATCTGGGGAGCGCGGGAGGTGCACGCCGTTCAGAAAATCGCTGTGGAAAAGTCCAGGCTCGGCATTCCGCTTCTGATCGGCTTCGATGTCTTGCATGGGCACAAAACCATCTTCCCGATCCCGCTCGCCGAGGCGGCTTCGTTCGATCCCCCTTTGTGGGAACGCAGCGCCCGCGAGGCGGCGATCGAGGCGGCCGCCGACGGCATCGCCGTGATCTTCGCGCCGATGCTCGATATCGCGCGCGACCCGCGCTGGGGGCGGATCGCCGAGGGGCCGGGCGAAGACCCTTGGGTTGGCGCGGAATTCGCGAAAGCCAAGGTGCGAGGTTTTCAGGGGGCCGGCTTGCCCGAAGGGTTGGCCGGTGCCGGCGCCGTCGCCGCCACGGCCAAGCATTTCTGCGGTTATGGCGCCGCCCTCGCCGGGCGCGACTATGCTTCGGCGGATGTCTCCGAACGGCTTTTGCACGAAGTCTATTTGCCCCCCTTCGCGACGGCGGTCGCCGAGGGCTGCGCCGCGATCATGCCGGCTTTCAACGATGTGGCCGGCATCCCGATGACCGCCCATGTTGCCTTGCTCCGCGACTGGCTGCGCCGGGACATCGGCTTCGACGGGGTGATCGTCAGCGACTACAATGCGATCGGGGAATTGCTCCGCCACGGCGTCGCCGGCGATCTCGCCGAGGCGGCCGCGGCCGCGCTCCTGGCAGGCGTCGATATAGACATGCTGAGCGATGCCTACAGCCGAGGTTTGCCCGAGGCAATCGCGCGCGGCCTCGTTTCGACCGGCATGGTCGACGCCGCCGTGCGCCGCGTGCTCAAGCTCAAGGAGCGCCTCGGCCTTTTCGACGATCCCTACCGGCGCGGTTCGGCGGGGACTCCGCCCAATGCCAAGGCCAGGATTGAGCTTGCGCGCGAGCTTGCGCGGCGCGCGATCGTCGTCCTCGCCAACGACCATGTGTTGCCGCTTTCGCCAACCCTGCGGCGCATCGCCCTCGTCGGTCCGCTCGCCGATGCCCGCGCGGAGATGCTTGGGCCATGGGCGATGGCCGGAAGCGCGGCCCGTCCGGTCACGATCCGCGAAGGCCTCGCCGCAGCCTTGCCGGAAGCCGAGATCGTCTTTGCGCGGGGCGTGTCGATCGCCAGCGCGGACGTGTCCGGCATTGCCGCCGCGCGGGAAATCTGCCAGGACGCCCACATCGTTCTTTTGTGCCTTGGG
>JBATYB010000184.1:0-1991 GCA_049673825.1 Methylocella sp.
CCCTAGGACCGCCCGCGTCCTCCACAACCGGGGCGAATTGATTGCGGCCTTCGAGACGATAGGCTACGCATTAATCGACAGTTGGCAAGCTCCTGAGCTTTCACAGAGAATCGTTGGAAAGCCTGAATTTTCAGCTGCTTCCTATTCCGGGCTCTATTTCCGGCTTAAGCCGCAAATTTAGCGCGGCGACGGCCGCCCCATTCCGCTAAGGTAGCTGGGCGATCTTGCTCTAATCGGCGATATGACCTCGACCGTGGACATCATCTACAAAATCGTGCCTGCCTCCCTGTGGCGCAAAGCCCAGGACAAGGGCCGGTTTGACGGCGCGCCGGCCGATATCGCCGACGGTTGCATTCATTTTTCGACCGCGGAGCAGGCCGCGGCGACCGCCGCGAAATATTTCGGCGGCGAGGACGATTTGCTGCTTATCGCGGTCGACACAAAACACCTCGGCGACGGCTTGCGCTTCGAGCCGTCGCGCGGCGGCGTGCTTTTTCCCCATCTTTATTCTTGCCTGCCGCTCGATGCCGTGGTCTGGGCAAAACCTCTGCCGCTCCGGCCCGACGGCGGCCATGATTTCGCGAGCCTTTTAGGGTGATCGGCTTTCTGGATGCGCTCGCGCGTCCGGTCCTGTTCCGGCTCGATCCCGAGGACGCACATGAATGGGCCATTCGGGCGCTTAGGGTTCTGCAAACACTTCCACGGCTGCCGGCCCCGCCAAACGACCCTCGCCTCGCGGTCTTCGCTTTCGGTCTCGATTTTCCCAACCCGCTCGGGCTCGCGGCGGGTTTTGACAAGAATGGTGAAGTTGTCGATCCCATCTTGCGTCTGGGCTTCGGCTTTACAGAGGTAGGCACGATCACTCCGCTGGCGCAGGGAGGTCAATCGCGCCCGCGCCTGTTTCGCCTCGATCGCGATCAGGCGGTGATCAATCGTCTCGGCTTCCCCAGCCAAGGACATGCGGCTGTCCACGCGCGCCTCGCCTTGCGCGCGCAAAAGCCTGGAATCGTCGGGATCAATCTCGGCGCCAACAAGGACTCCGGCGACCTCCCCGCCGGGTATGTGCGCGGGATCGAGGCCTTCGCGGACGCCGCGGATTATTTCACGATCAATGTTTCCTCGCCCAATACGCCGGGCCTGCGCGAATTGCAAAAATTCAGCGCGCTCGACGATCTTCTTGCGCGCGTTCTGGACGCACGCGACATCGCAGCGGAACGGTTTGGCCGCAAGCCGGTGCTTCTGAAGATCGCGCCCGATCTCACGCTCCCCGAGCTCGACGAGATCGTCAACTGCGCAAGGTCGCGCAATATCGACGGACTTATCGTCTCGAATACCACGGTCTCGCGGCCCGCGACATTGCGCGACCCCCCGGCTAACGAACCCGGCGGCCTCTCAGGCCGTCCGTTGTTCGCGCATTCGACGCAAATGCTCGCCGCCGCCTATCTGCGAACGGAGAATCAGTTTTCGTTGATCGGCGTTGGCGGCGTGGACGGCGCGGAAACCACTTTCGCCAAGATCGAGGCCGGCGCACGTCTTGTGCAGCTCTACACATCCTTTGTGTTCAAGGGGCTTGCGCTTGCAGAGGAAATCAAACGCGGCCTTGTCCGCCTCCTCGCGCAAAAATCCTATCCCCGGCTCGCGGACGCAACCGGCGCGGCGGCCGCGGATTGGGCCAGCGGAAAACGCAACGCGGACAATTTTCGATAGCGCCACGCTTGGGCGAGGCGCGCGAGAAGAAAAAGCAGCAAGGAGAGCCACAGTCCAGCGTTGCGGCGCGAAATTGCAGGCTTCTGGAGTGCCGATCTTAGAGCTTTGCCTCGTAAGGATGTATAATGTTCGTTTTTGACAAGACAATCCCATCCGCGCATCCACCATCTCGACTCTGAATCGATCGCAAGGGGGTTTTGGCGTGGGCGCCATCGAGCGTTTTGAACATGCGTATCTGGCGCTCCGCGAGCATCGGCCGCCGAGCCGGTCCCTGGCCTTCACCG
>JBATYB010000185.1:0-1592 GCA_049673825.1 Methylocella sp.
CCGCTTCCAGGCTAGATAAATGCCGGCCGCGCCCCCAACGAGAAGTCCAATGTTTCGAATTATCTCCGAGAGCGCAAGCCAAGATTGCATCGGTTCCTCAGATGTGGATCGCCCGGTCATAGGCGTCCAGCACGCTCTCGTGCATCATTTCCGACAGGGTCGGATGCGGGAAAATTGAATTTATAAGTTCCGCCTCGGTGGTCTCGCAATTCATGGCGATGACAAAGCCTTGGACGAGTTCCGTGACTTCCGCCCCGGCCATATGGGCGCCAAGAAGTTTTCCGGTTTTGGCATCGAAGATGGTTTTCACGAGTCCCTCAGGCTCGCCGAGCGCGATGGCCTTGCCATTGCCGATGAAAGAAAAGCGGCCGATTCTGACTTCAAAACCCAACTCTTTGGCTCTTTCCCCGGTGAGGCCGACAGACGCGATTTGCGGATTGCAATAGGTGCAACCAGGGATCATCGTCTTGTCGAGGGGGTGCGGATCGAGACCCTTGATCGCCTCGACGCAAATCACACCTTCGTGCTCGGCCTTATGCGCGAGCATGGGCGGGCCGGCGACATCGCCGATCGCATAAATCCCCGGCACATTGGTGCGCCCCATTCCGTCCGCGATAATAATTCCCCGCTCAATTTTCACGCCTAGCGTCTCAAGCCCAAGGTTCTCAACATTGCCTGCGACGCCGACCGCGGAAATCATGCGCTCGGCCTCCAAGGCCCGCACCGCGCCCATGGCGTCCTCGATGGTGGTCACGACGCCATCCGGCTTTTTATCGGCCCTCGTCACCTTGGCCGAGGTCAAAATTTCGATGCCTTGCATTTCAAAACATTTGCGGGCATGCGCGGCGATCTCCGCATCCTCGGCGGGGAGAATTTGCGGCAATAATTCGACGACGGTCACTTGCGTGCCCATGCTGCGATAGAAGGAGGCGAACTCGATCCCGATCGCGCCGGAACCGACTACAATTAGGGATTTAGGAAATTTTTCCGGCACCATGGCCTCGAAATAAGTCCAGATGAGTCTTCCGTCCGGCTCGACGCCCGGTATGACGCGCGGCCTCGCGCCGGTCGCGACAATGATATTCTTGGCCAGATATGTGCCCGCACCCAGAACGCCCTTGGGGATCGGGTTTGGCGGTTGCGCCACAGGCTTTTGCGGCGCGGCGACCAACACCTCGCCGGGTCTCGTGATCGCCGCCTCGCCCCAGATGACGTCTACCTTGTTCTTCTTGAGCAAAAAGCCGACGCCATTGTTCAGCTGCGCCGAAGCCGCGCGGGATCTTTTCACGACGGCGGCAGGGTCGAAACCGATCTTGCCGTCAACCTTGAGGCCATAATCCTTCGCGTGGTTGAGATAATGAAAAATTTCCGCCGAGCGCAACAATGCCTTGGTGGGAATGCAACCCCAGTTAAGGCAGATGCCGCCCAAATGCTCGCGCTCGACGACGGCTGTCTTGAAGCCGAGCTGCGCCGCGCGGATCGCCGCGACATAGCCGCCCGGCCCGCCGCCAATGACGAGAATGTCGTAAGGCTCAGCCATGTTTGCCTTGCAATTCCCCTCCCCCTTGTGGGGAGGGGTTAGGGGTGGGGAT
>JBATYB010000186.1:0-4472 GCA_049673825.1 Methylocella sp.
CAAGGAGATCCCGGCACTCGCCATGCTGCATCCGGCCTATCTTCTCCGCCAACCCGCGCAAAAAAAGCTGGCCTGGCAGGATTTGCGGATGCTCGGCAAGGAAATCGCCCGCTTGCGGCTCGTTGCCCATTGAGTTGTGGCTCCCTGAGCAGGACTCGAACCTGCGACCGATCGATTAACAGTCGATTGCTCTACCAGCTGAGCTATCAGGGATCGCGTTTTTTCGCGACGCGCATATAACAAGCCCGCGGCGCCTTTGCAAAGCGCCAACAGCTGCGGACCCGCTTGCGCTGACCGGAACCCACGCCTTGCGGTAAACCCCCATCGTATGTATAGGCGGGGGCTCCGCGCGGCTCGTTGCGGCAGAGGCCTCGTGGCGGAATGGTTACGCAGAGGACTGCAAATCCTTTCATCCCGGTTCGATTCCGGGCGAGGCCTCCAACCCAAACCTCTTCAATCGATCGCGGCCTTTCGCAGCCGCAGGGCATTGCCGATCACGCTGACCGAGGAGAGCGACATCGCGGCGGCCGCGATAATTGGCGACAAAAGAATGCCGAAGGCCGGGTAAAGAACACCGGCGGCGATCGGGACTCCGGCGGCATTGTAAATAAAGGCAAAGAAGAGATTCTGCCGGATGTTGCGCATCGTCGCCTCCGAGAGGCGGCGCGCCCGCAGGATACCCCGCAGATCGCCCTTAAGCAGGGTGACGCCCGCGCTCTCGATCGCGACATCGGTGCCGGTGCCCATGGCGATGCCGACGTCGGCCGCGGCAAGCGCCGGGGCGTCGTTGACGCCGTCGCCGGCCATCGCAACGATACGGCCGTCCGCGCGTAACCGCTCGACCACGGCGCTCTTGTTGCCGGGCAGAACACCCGCCTTGACATCCGCGATGCCGAGCCCGCGCGCGACTGCCTCGGCGGTGATGCGATTATCGCCGGTGAGCATCACCACGCGCACGCCTTCGCCTTGCAAAGCCTTGACCGCGTCGAGCGCCCCAGGTTTGACCGGATCGGCGATAGCGAGGAGCCCGGCGGCCTTGCCGTCCAGCCCCATGAAGATGACGGTGGCGCCGTCTTTCCGCAATTCGTCGGCGCCCTCTGCGAGGGCCGCCGTGCTGATGCCGCTCGCGTCGAGAAAACCGGCGTTGCCGACCATGAGCTTGCGGCCATCGACCGTGCCGAGAACCCCTTTTCCGGCGGGCGCGTCGAACCCGGACGGCTCGGACAATGCGATCTTGCGCGCCTTTGCCGCGTCGACGATCGCGGTTGCGAGCGGATGTTCGCTCGCGCGTTCGAGGCTCGCGGCAAGCCGCAGAATTTCGTCCTCGCCAAAGCCCGCAAGGGTCCGGATCGCCACGACCTTGGGCTTGCCCTCGGTGAGGGTGCCAGTCTTGTCGACAACGAGCATGTCGATCTTTTCCATGCGTTCCAGCGCCTCGGCGTTCTTGATGAGCACGCCCAATTGCGCGCCGCGTCCGATGCCGACCATGATCGACATCGGCGTCGCGAGGCCGAGCGCGCAGGGGCAAGCGATAATCAAGACCGAGACGGCGGCGACGAGCCCGTAGGCGAAGCGCGGCTCCGGGCCAAAGATCGCCCAGGCGGCGAAGGCGGCAAGCGCCGCGGCGATCACCATGGGCACGAACCAGGAGGCGACCTGATCGGCGAGGCGCTGGATCGGCGCCCGGCTCCGTTGCGCCTTGGCCACCAAGTTCACGATCTGGGCGAGAAGCGTGTCGCTTCCGACCTTTTCCGCGCGCATGACGAAGGAGCCGGTCTGGTTGAGCGTGCCGCCTGTGACCTTGCCGCCCGCGTCCTTGCCAACCGGCATGGATTCGCCGGTGACGAGCGACTCGTCGATCGTCGCGCGCCCCTCGATAATCGCGCCGTCAACCGGCACTTTTTCGCCCGGCCGCACGCGCAGGCGGTCGCCCACGGCGATCGCATCGAGCGCCACTTCCTCGTCGGTGTTATCGCCGCGAAGACGCCGCGCGGTCTTTGGCGCGAGGCCGAGAAGCGCCTTGATCGCGTTGGAGGTTTGTTCGCGCGCCCGGAGCTCCAGCACCTGTCCGAGCAGCACCAGAACGGTGATGACCGCGGCGGCCTCGAAATAGATCGCGACCGAGCCGTCGGCGCCCCGGAACGCTTGCGGAAAAAGACCCGGCGCCAATGTCGCGGCGGCGCTGTAAGCCCAAGCGACGCCGGTGCCCATGGCGATCAATGTGAACATGTTGAGATTACGGCTGACGAGCGATTTCGCGCCGCGTTCGAAGAACGGCCAGCCCGCCCAAAGCACGACGGGCGTGGCGAGGACGAATTGCACCCAATTTGATGTCTCCTGCGAGATCAGCATGTGAAGGTTGAACAGATGCCCACCCATCTCCAAAACCACCACCGGCAGGCTAAGAGCAAGCGCGATCCAGAATCGCCTGGTCATGCCGGCAAGCTCGGGATTGGGACCCGAATCCGCGCTCGCTACGTCAGGTTCGAGCGCCATGCCGCAAATCGGACAATTGCCGGGGCCGGTCTGACGGATCTCCGGATGCATCGGGCAGGTGTAGATGGTGCCTTCCGGCACGTGTGCCGGACGTTTTGGCTCCTCGCCGATGTAGGGCGCGGGATCGGCGACGAATTTGGTTTTGCACCCCTGGCTACAGAAATAATAGGTGCGACCGCCGTATTCGGCGCTGTGCTTGGCGCTGCCGGGATCGACAGTCATGCCGCAAACCGGATCTTTTTCCCAATGCGAGGCCTCGCCAACATTGCCTGATTGTGCGTGCGGGTGATTGTGATGATCGTGCATCGGTTTGCTCCGCGATATTCATGCCGAACCGCCGATCCGCGCAGGGCGTCGAGCAAGGCCGCAAGGCAAGAGGTGGCTGACTTGATCTTGAGACATAGTGGCGCTCACCGCATGTTCCAAGAGATCGCGTTCGATTGTTGAATTTTGCGCGCGGCGGATGGATACATTCGCTGGGCCAAAACTTCGACTTTAGCGCGTGCCCCGGGGTAGAGCGGCGAGTACCTCCGGCCCGAGGATACGCCGCTCTTTTGGCCAGCTCCAAAAATCGCCTTGGCGCGCTATCGCATCCGCGAGTCTTCGCCGGTAGGCTTCCTTCGTCACTTCGACCGCGCCGAGCGAAGCAAGATGGGGCGTCACGAATTGCGCGTCGAGCAGGCGGAACCCGCCCTTCGCCAAACGCGCGACGAGATGCGCCAAGGCGACTTTCGAGGCGCCGGTCCTGCGGTGAAACATGCTTTCGCCGAAAAACGCCGCGCCGAGGTGGACGCCGTAGAGCCCGCCAACCAGCGCGCCATCCGCCCAGCTCTCCACGGTGTGGACCCGGCCGGCATCGAAGAGCTGGCGATAGAGCAGTCGAATCCGGCCATTGATCCATGTCTTTTCGCGTCCTCCATGGTAGGCGGCGCATCCGTCGATCACGCCATCGAAATCGCAGTCGATTCTGATCTCGAAACGATCGGAGCGGATTGTCTTGGCGAGACTCTTCGATACGATCAGGCCATCGAGCGGGAAAATGCCGCGCACTTCCGGATCGACCCAGTATAGATTTTGGTCGAGGGCGCTCTCCGCCATCGGAAACAGGCCGATGGAATAGGCGCGAAGCAAAATATCGCTGGTTATTTCGAATTGGTCGCGGGGATGGCTCATCGGACCAGACTGAGCGTCGCGGCGGACGCCGTCAAGCGCGAACGATCTGGTAGCCGCGCGGTTTTTCGTGGTTGCTCCCCAGCGCTTGACAAAAGCTCGATCCGTGCTCTTTTCGCGGGCGGTGCCCGGATGTCCAACGGAGCTTTACCGATGATGGTCTCGACGACAAACGATGTCACAGGTTTCAAGATCGTCCGGCATCTCGGTATTGTGCGCGGCATTACCGTTCGCTCGCGCAGCGTCGTCGGCAATTTGGTCGGCGGCCTTCAGTCCATGTTTGGCGGCCAGATCGGCGCCTATTTGGACCTTGCGGAAGCCTCGCGGCAGGAAGCCTTCGATCACATGTGCGCGCATGCCGCCCAAGCAGGCGCCAATGCGGTCGTTGGGATGCGCTATGACGCCAATGAGATCATGGACGGAATTACCGAAGTCCTCGCCTATGGCACCGCGGTTTGGGTCGAGCCTCTCGCGGCATGACCGGCAACAGCCGGAACCGGTGATCGAAATTTAAGAAACCCCGCGATGTTGTCCACCATCGTCTTTTGCGAGGACAGGCCAGCGAGCGCCCCCGGCCGCGATTTGGCCGAGGTTTTGGCGCGCACGCTGGCTTCGCTTGTGACGGCCAAGGTCGAAGGCCTTCTCGGCGACGTCAGAATCGCGGGACCGGCGGGCAAGGGCCTCGGCGGTGTCGCCAATCACGCGGGCTGCGCCCTGATCGAAGCCGAAAACGAGACGGACTGGCTTCACTTCGCCTTGCAAGCGGCGCGCGGCCCCGATGTTTTTCTGCTTCGTTGCGGGCGGGC
>JBATYB010000187.1:0-1736 GCA_049673825.1 Methylocella sp.
AATCTACACCGAGAAGCTCGTCGCCGAGGGGGTTCTGACCGATGGCGAGGTCGCGAAGCTGCAAGCGAATTGGCGGCATCATCTCGAAACCGCGTTCGAAGCCAGTCAATCCTTTAAGCCGAGCAAGGCCGATTGGCTCGATGGCCGCTGGGTGGGCCTTAAGCCGGCGCCGGCCGGGGCCGAGGACGATCGCCGCGGCCGCACCGGCGTCGACCGCGCGCGGCTAGCCGAAATTGGTCTTCGCATCACTTCGGTTCCCGAAGGATTCAACGTCCACCGCACCATCCGGCGCCTGCTCGACAATCGGCGCAAGATGGTCGAGACCGGCGAGGGCATCGACTGGGCCATGGGCGAGGCGCTCGCTTTCGCGACGCTTGTCGACGAGGGCTATCCGGTGCGTCTTTCCGGCCAGGACACCGAGCGCGGCACTTTTTCGCAACGCCATGCCGCGTTGATCGACCAGGAGACGGAAGCACGCTACGTCCCCTTGAACAATATCCGCGACGAACAGGCGCATTTCGAAGTCATCAACTCGATGTTGTCGGAAGAGGCCGTGCTTGGCTTCGAATATGGCTATTCGCTATCCGAACCCAATGCCTTGACCGTTTGGGAAGCTCAGTTTGGCGATTTCGCCAATGGCGCGCAGGTCTTGTTCGATCAATTCATTTCATCCGGCGAACGCAAGTGGCTGCGGATGTCGGGTCTCGCCTGCCTCCTGCCGCATGCCTACGAAGGCCAGGGGCCGGAACATTCCTCGGCGCGGCTCGAACGCTTTCTCCAGTTGTGCGCCGAGGACAATATGCAGGTGGCGAATTGCACGACTCCCGCCAATTATTTTCACATCCTGCGGCGTCAATTGAAGCGCGACATCCGCAAACCGCTCATCCTGATGACGCCAAAATCGCTCTTGCGTCACAAGCGCGCGGTCTCGACGCTCGACGAGTTTGCTATCGGCGCCTCATTCCATCGGCTTTTGCCTGATGACGGGGAGCAGGCGCCGGGCGGGACAATCGCCCTGGTGGAAGATGCCAGGATGCGCCGGGTGGTCTTGTGTTCCGGGAAAGTCTATTACGATCTTCTCGAAGAGCGCGAGAAACGGGCCATCGACGATGTCTATCTCCTGCGTGTCGAGCAACTTTATCCGTTCCCGTTGAAGGCCCTTGTCGCCGCCTTGTCGCGGTTCAAAGGGGCCGATATTTTCTGGTGCCAGGAGGAGCCAAAGAACATGGGCGCCTGGAATTTTGTCGATCCTTACCTTGAGTGGGTGCTTGGCCAGGCGGGCGGCAAAACCAAGCGGCCGCGTTATGCCGGCAGGCCCGCGGCGGCCTCCACCGCGACCGGGCTCATGCCGAAACATTTGGCCCAGCTCAAAGCCTTCATCGACGACGTCTTCGCGGCTTGAACGGCGGGGCATTTCTTGTTCGATTTGATGCACTCCAGAGAAAGCCGGACGGCTTTGGGCGGGATATATGGCAACTGAAATCCGCGTGCCGGCCTTGGGCGAATCGGTCGCTGAGGCAACGGTCGGACGGTGGTTCAAGAAGGCCGGCGAGCCGGTCAATGCGGACGAGCCAATCGTCGAGCTTGAAACCGACAAGGTAACGCTCGAAGTCAACGCCCCGGCGTCCGGCGTCCTGGCTGAAATCGCCGCCAAGGATGGCGAGACGGTGAGCCCCGGGGCTTTGCTTGGCCAAATCGGGGACGCCGTGTCCGCCGCGCCTCCCAAGGCCGAAGCC
>JBATYB010000188.1:0-11030 GCA_049673825.1 Methylocella sp.
GTGTTAAGGGCGATCGATAAGTTGGACCGGCTGGGACCGGAGGGTGTGCAGTCGCTGCTCGGCAAGGGGAGAAAAGACGAAAGCGGGGATTTCACGAAGGGCGCGGGGCTCGCTGAGGATCAGATTAAGTTCGTCCATGCCGCCTCCCTTCAACGGCCCCCGCCTCAAGGTTATGAGTTCGTTGATATTGCGAGTTCCCGTCCGCTCGACGACATGCGGCGGATCGGCCCTGTGGACAGGGACGAGGCCCAAAGAGATCGTTTTATCGACAATTTTGGCTCGATAACTTATTGGAGAAATCTCCACCACCAATGGGGAGCGCGTTTCGGGGGAGCGAGTGACGAGGGTTTCGACGAATTAAAGGAAATGGTCGAGGTCTGCGAAGCTGCTGGCTTTGGATCGCTCCGCGTCGTAATCGACCCCTCCGTCGTGCGCGGCCTCGAATATTACACCGGCCCCGTCTTCGAGGCCGAACTCACAGTGCCGGGCGAGGACGGCAAGCCGGTCCGCTTCGGCTCGGTCGGCGGCGGCGGGCGCTACGACGGCCTCGTCGGCCGGTTTCGCGGCGAAAATGTCCCGGCGACCGGCTTTTCCATCGGCGTCTCGCGGCTTTTTGCGGCGCTAAAAGCAATCAATTCGCCGATCGTCGCGCAAACCAAAACACTAGGCCCGGTCGTCGTCCTCGTCCTCGACAAGGATCACCTCGCCCGCTACCAAAATTTCGTAACAAAACTTCGCGCGGAAAATATCAGCGCCGAACTCTACCTCGGGCAATCCGGCATGAACGCGCAGCTCAAATATGCCGATAAGCGCGGCTCGGTCTGCGCCGTCATCCAGGGCTCCAATGAGCGCAGTCATCGAGATGGCCCGCAAGTGACGATCCGCGATCTCGTGCTCGGCGCCGAGCTCGCCGCCTCCACCAAGGACCGCGCGGATTACCTGGAGCTTCGCGCCAACGCGCAGTTCAGTGTCCCGGAAGACCGGCTCGTGGAGTCCGTCCAAGAGGTTCTTGCGCGTCACGGTTGAACCAGGGCGCGAATCTGCAAAATAAGCCTAGCCAGTGGTCCTCATGCCGCGCTAACCCGCGCAGCAGGAGAGCATTGCGATATCCTTGGAGAACGCCAGCGCCGCGAGCTTCAATCCCTCGACCGTGGTGGGATAAGGGAAGATCGCCTCTGTGAGATCGTCGATCGAAAGTTTGTGCCGGATCGCCATTGCCGCCGTCTGGATGCTGTCGGCGCCTTCCGGCGCGAGGATATGCGCGCCGAGAAGCCGCGGGGTTTTGGCGTCCGCGACGAGCTTGATCAGACCCCGCGCGACCCTGGCGGCCAGCGCGCGTGCCAGCTGATCGAGAGCGATCACCGACACATCGTAGCGCAAGCTGTCGCCGTTCAGCGCGAGAATTTGCCCCAAGCACGCTCGGTCGCCCACCAAAGGAGTCTGCTTCCGAGCAGAATGACGCACGCTAACACCAGCCAAACGTAAATGCCGGCGGAGACGAGGCCAGAACCAAGCACGCCAACCGGCGCAATCATCGCGAGATAGTAAGGGCCAGTGTATCGGCAGTGGGTGCGTCCGCACCGCTTCGCATTGAGAATACACGCCGTTCCCATCCAGCTCAGCGCAGCGATCCAAATAGCGGTTCGGACATGGACGGGCGCGAACAGGCTGGCAAGGGTGGCAGCCAGAGGAATCCACCACGCGAGCAGGCTCGTGAGCGGGCTTCGCAGCCAATCATGTGAGTTTTGGACCATATCGTTTGGCATGAAGACTATTTGCCACAGCAGGACGCGGCGCCCGTCTCTCCCGAACGCTCTGCCTGGATCGGCGGGCATCGGATCGAGCCGTAGGAACAGAACACGCAGCAATCGCCTGGCTTTGGCCGCAGCATCGCGCCGCAGCCGGTGCACATATAGAAAAACTGACAGGCATCGGTCGGCATGGTCTCCGATTTCGCGGTGGCGCAATGCGGGCAGGTAATGACGGATTCAAGGATCATGGCTCTTCCTAAAGCATAGAGCCGATATCGGAGGCTCCGGTCGGATAGGCAAACATCGTGGTTTTGAGATCGGCGGCGGTGAGATTGTGACGAATGGCGAGGCCGAATATGTTGATCACCTCGTCTGCATGCGGTCCGACCAGATGCGCGCCGAGAATCCGCCCGCTGTTCTCTTCGACGAGCGTCTTGTAACCGTATACGGATTCGCCAACGCGCCGAGCTGTGTACCAGTCCGGCACCTTGGCGGAATTCACGCGCAGCTGCGGTGCCTTATTACGTGCTTCGGCTTCGGAAAGGCCAACGGCAGCAATCGGCGGCAGCGTGAAGGCGACGCTGGGGACGCCCCGATAGTCCGGGCGGTGACGGTTGCCTTCCAGGATATTGGCTGCGACGATCTTGCCATCGTGGCTCGATACCGGCGTCAGCGGCGGACCTTGGGCTGCTGCGTCCCCGCAAGCATAGACGATCGGGTTGGACATGCTTTGTAGATACGCGTTGAGCCGAAGCCGCCCACTCTCCACATCAACGGAGCCCGCGGTCAAATTAAGCTCGGCAATATCCGGCACCCTTCCCGCTGCATGCACCACAAGATCGGCGAGAAAAGCCGCGCTGCCTTCCGGCGTTCGCGTGTGCACCCGAAATCCTTCCCCGGCGCGTTCGATCCCGGTGACCGCATTGCCGGTGCGCACGTCGATGCCGATGTCGCGAAATGCCTCCATCAGCCATCCGACCAACTCTGCGTCGAACTTGGGCAGCATTCGTGCGCCTCGCTGGAGCACCATGACGTTTGCGCCCGCGCGCGCCGCAATGTGCGAGAACTCCGCGGCAATATAACCGCCGCCGATCATGACGATCCGCTTGGGCAAATCCACAAGCTCCATGAATGCGTCGCTGGTGATGGCGTGCTCCCCACCCGGAAAGTCGAGCGCGACCGGGCGAGCGCCAGCAGCAATCACGATGTTACGGCCTTTGAGCGCGCGGCCTTCCACAACGACCGTGTCCGGACCCTGGAACCGGGCCATCCCGTGGAAGGCATCGATGCCCTGTTTGGCAAAGCTTTCCTCCCGCTTCTTCGGCACGGGATCGGTGAAGGTCCGCTTGAAGGCGATCAGCTCTTTCCAGTCGATGCGCAGTTTGCCAGTAACGCCGCGTCGATGCATCCGGCGCGCCCAATCGGCTGCCTCGGCTCCGCTCACCAGCATTTTCTTGGGATCGCAGCCGCGCAGCGCGCAGGTTCCGCCGAAGGGGCGATGGTCGATCACCGCCACCGGCCGGCCCGCGCGCCTAACGCGTGCGGCCGTCACCTGCGCGGCGGTACCGGTTCCGATGACAATGAGGTCGTAGCTGTCCATCCTCTACCGTTCGCGACGTTGCTTGCGGTACAGGCCGAATCCGATCAACCCGACACATAGGATCAACGCCGGAACCAGCACATTACCAACCTCGGCAAGCCAGGCGGTCAACCCGACCGCGCCGATTGCGGCGACCACGACCGGCGCGGCACAACAGATTGCCGCAAGCCCCGCAACGACGCCAGCCGCAAGGAGATTGCGGTCTTTCATGGCCAGAGCATCCCTTTCGTAAAAAGGAACGAGGGATAGCCCGCTTCGGTTGTTGCCTCAATGAGCGCCTTCACGTCCGCCTTCGTGTCGTCGAAGGTCACGATCGCCGTCTTGGTCTTGTCCGAGACCGCGACATTGGTGACGCCCGGAACCGCCGCAAGGCTTTCCTTTATGACGTGCGGACAGGCCGCGCAGTACCAATTCCGGACCGCGAGCGTCACTGTCGTTTCGCCCGCGAAGGCGGGCCCGGCGAGCACGCCGAGCGCGAGGGTCATAGCGACGAGCATTTTGGTCATGGGCCGGTTCCTTTTCCCTAGGTCTCTTTCCTCCGCCGCCCTCTATTTGAACGATAGCGCTTTGCAATTGTCAGTCACTGACCATGTCTTCCCAGATGGATTTGTTTTGATTAAGTCAATAGTTTTAGACGCCAACTTCTTGCCGCCGAACAACGACTCTCCCATCGCGAAAATCCAGAAAAAGGATCCGCCCGGCCCATTATTTTCGTGCTCATCAGTAGACCAAGTATCATACACGAGGTCGAAAGAGTGCTGATCGGCTTCCGGCCCGCCACTTGGGTTGTTTATGCCAAGCGGAACGACAGCAAAGCCATTGATCACACGATTGGTGCCCTCCGGGATAGTGGTTTCCACAGCACTCGAAACGCCCATGTTCTGAGCGAATCTCGGGTCCGGATACGCAAAGCGGCGATTCTTGTCCCACACGGCCGTTTTGGCCTTTTGTGCAGGAGTGGATTGGTCCACATAAAGATGCGTTGGGTCGAAATCGAAACTTCCGCTGGGTTTTGTGTTGTCCACGGCTTCGATTTTGAAGATAGCAAAGGCTTCGTCAGACCGTGTTGTCACCCGGCCGGCTGCCGTGTCGTACCCTTTGCAGATGCCGACCTGATGGTAGGAAATAGAAATAGCGGCAGAACGAGCGGCATCAGGCAGGGCAATCGACCCTGCGATCAACAGTGAGACGAACAAAATACATGTAGTCGACAGTCTCATCGTGCTACTTCACGCTTGATGGCGTTTCAGCTCTTGGGCGCGGAAGGATAGCCCGCGTTGGTCGTCGCCTTCACGAGCGCATCCACCTCCGCCTTGCTGTCGTCGAAGGTCACCACGGCCGTCTTGTCCTCGGCCGACACCACGACGTTGGTCACGCCCGGCACGGCCTGGAGGCTCGCTTTCACCGTGCGGGGGCAGGCGGCGCAGGTCATATGCTGAACCGCGAGGGTGACCGTTTTCTCGGCGGCGAAAGCGGAAGACGACGCGATGAGGCCCAGCCCGAAGGCGGCCGCGGCAAGCAATTTGATCATGGGGATTCCTCTCAGGAGTTTAGCAGGAGCGGCGCAAACAGGTCGAAGGCAATCGCTCCGGCGACGAGGATCGTCGCCAGGACGAGGCCTGCCTTGACGATATGGTTTGGCAGCGACCGGGCACAGGCGTCTTCCGCGCAGGCAATTTTTTTGCGGCAGTAAACCAGCCAATAGCCGTAGCCGAGGCAGGCAAGGGTCGCCGCGATGAAATAGGGCTGATAGGGAGCAAGCGCCGTAAGGTTGCCGATCCACGCGCCTCCGATGCCGAGGCTGAACAGCACCAAGGGCGCGATACAGCACGACGAAGCCGCGATGGCCCCGAGAATGCCGCCGATTGCGGTGAGCCGCAGCGCCGTCGCGCTCGGGTCCGTTGCCTGACGCGACGGAGCCATCCCAATCGCCGGATCGTCGTGTCGAACGTTCGTCATCGCTTCCTCGATTTCTGGGAGAGTGATAAGGTCTGTAGTTACTACGGGGTCAAGCAGGCAAGGATCACAAACATGCGACCGCTGACCATCGGCACGCTCGCCAAGGCTTCGGGGGTCCATCTGGAGACGGTGCGCTATTATGAGCGCATCGGCCTGATGCCGAAACCTTCCCGGACCGCAAGCAATTACCGGAATTTTGGGCCGGAGCATGTCGAACGGCTGTGCTTTATCCGCCGCGCGCGCGAGATCGGCTTTTCTATTCGTGAGATCAAGGAGCTGCTCGCTCTCGCCGAACCGGGCCGGGCATCTTGCGCCGAGGTTCAAATCCTGACGGCCGGCCATCTGGGCGAGGTCCGCGCCAAGATCGCCGATCTTCGCAGGCTGGAGGCCATTCTCGCCGGCGCCCTGGAACGCTGTCTCGTGGAGCCCGCGCCCGCCTGTCCGGTGCTCGATATGCTGGCAATGCCGCGGCCATCCTGAAACTGCCGGCCGTCATCGCGCGCAACACCAAGGCAGTTGCGGCAAACCAACATCTTGTCCAAAACGCAAAGGTTGCGTAGGCTCTCAACCTGACACGCGCGCCTCGCGCGTTTCAACATCAGGCGAAACATCTCCGGGCCCCTTGGCCCATAAAAGAGCATCGAAGTTGTTTTCTATCCTAAAGCAAATTATCCATACCCCAGTGCTAAACACGCCTGAACTTACGGATTTCGATCCCGGCTTTTATCGTAAATTCTATGGCGATCTGTATCATTTGAAATCCCCACGGGCATTACGCAAACACTATCTGCTGCACGGGCTGCGGGAAGGTCGCTGGAAGAATTTCGCGGAAGCGACGAAGAACTTCGAGTCGCGGTTCGGCCAGCTGCCTGAAGATTTTAGTGCGAGCGGCTATAAGCTATTGAACGACGATCTCGCCCGCACCTTCGATCACGAGTGGCAGTTTACCTTTCACTTCCTGGAGAATGGGCGCAAGGAAGGACGACGCTACAAGGTCGAGAAACGCGATGCCCCGGATAAGGCTCATGCCTGGATGGATCTTTTTCACCTTGGCGACTTCATTGCTTGCGCATGTAGTTGGTTAGAGGAGATACCGCAGTCGAAAGAACAGGGCTACCGCATGTTCATCGATGCCGGTATCGAACGGCTGGCTCCGTTAAATCTCGATCATGTCTTCGATCCTGCCTTTTACCGGGCGTCTTACGGATTCGAGGAGTCCGCGACCGACGCAACGCTCTATCGACACTGGCTCGAGGTAGGTATTCGGCAAGGCCTGTCCGCGAATGAGGAGAATGCTCTTAAGAACATGGTCGCGAGCCGCCAATATCCGGCAAGCCTCGACTGGCGGCGATACAAGTCCGATTTATCGAAAGGCGAGGCCAAAAATTTACGTCACCGGGTCGATGTTTTGCGGCACTTATTCGATCACGGTTTCGAAAAAGGACTAACCAAGCATATCGGCGGAACGCAAGCCGGTGAACTCTTCGCGGCAATCGGGGATTATCATTTGATCCGCGGTCATCACCATTTGGCCATTGCCGCCTACGATCGCGCGCTCGCCGCGGATAATTCCCGCTTGGGCGTGGTGCATCGTCGCGGCGACGCCTACGCCGCTCTCGGGAAAACCGTCGCCGCTCACGCGGATTTCGTCCAAGCAATCACCAATCCTTACGCTACCGTCTTTTCGACCATTCACGCCGCTCGCACCGCGGCCGCCAATGGATCCTTCGAAAAATCATTCGGAATTTTAGCGGAAGCGCGTCCGAAATGGGGGAACAGCGCCGAATATAGGACGGCCGTCAGCGATCTTCTCGATCAATTTTTCGCCGCCAAGTCGCGGGCCGCGATGGGGTTGTATGACGCCGAGGCTCGTCATGTCGCTGACGCCTTTATGATCGACGCCCTCGACGAGGTTCGCGCGAGCATCATGCAACTGGAGGATTTGCCGTCGGCTGTCGCGCTCGCCCCGAATGGCCACATCGCGATCCTAGCCAATCAAGATCTGGCCCAATGCAAGCATTATCGAGTCGAGCAAAAGTTGCGCCAGTTACAATATGCCGGCTTGAAAGCGCAAGCATTCAATCAGCATGATCCGGCGCCTTTCATCCAGTCGCTGCTTGGCGCACGGGCGGCGATCTTCTACCGCGTTCCCGCCTATCCAAGCATAATAAGGGCCATCCTGACCGCGAAGGCGCTAGGTATTCCGACCTATTACGAGGTAGATGACCTGATTTTCGACGCAGCCCATTATCCCGATACTTTTGAATCCTACGAGGAGCAGATTTCGAAGGCAGAGTATAACGGTCTCATCCATGGGGTGCCTTTGTTCAATTACGCAATGGGGCTTTGCGACCATGGAATCGCCTCGACCACGGCGCTTGCGCGCCGGATCGAGCCTGTCGTCAAAAGCGGCGACTGCCTCGTGCTGCGCAACGGTCTCGATGAACGCAACGAGAAGGCGATCGGCATGGGCCGCGCGCCGCGCCCCGGACGCGACACCGTGGCGATCTTCTACGGCTCCGGCACAAAGGCCCACAACAGCGACTTCAACGAGCTGGCGGCTCCCGCCCTCCTCTCCGCCTTGGCAAGTCACGACAATGTCCGACTTGTCCTTGCCGGTCATTTGCGCCTTCGTCCTGAGTTCGATCGATTTTCGTCACGCATCACGCAGTTCGATTTTATAACCGACATCGATCAATATTGGTCGCTTCTCGCGGCCTCGGACATCAATCTCGCGGTTTTGCCGCCAGGGCTCATGGCGAGCTGCAAAAGCGAAATTAAGTGGTTGGAGGCGGCTATTCTGCAAGTGCCCTCGATCGTGAGTGGAACGGCGACCTACCGCGAGATATTGGACGACGGCGTCGATGCGCTGATCGTGGAAGACAGCGCCGCGGCATGGACCAAGGCCGTGAAGCGCTTGATCGAGGATCGCGACCTCCGCCGCGACATAGGCGCCGCGGCGCGCCGCAAGGCCTTGCAAAACTACTCCCTCGAGAATGCGGCGGCTCTCTTGCGGGAAAGCTTCGGTCCGCCGATCCTGGCTCCCGCGAAGGTCCGCGCCAGAAGCGGTTCCAAGGTTAAGGTTCTTGTCTGCCATGTTTTCTTCCCGCCCCAGGGCCACGGCGGCGCGACGCGGGTCGTGCAAGGCAATGTCGATTACATCAAGGATGAATGCCCCGACATCGAGTTGAGCGCATTCGCCACGGACGAAGGGATGTCTCCGCCCGGCCGCTTTCGCTTTGATCAGCACAAGGGGATTCCTGTCTTCCGCCTCTCGACGCCGATCGGGCCGAACATGGATTGGCGCCCCTTCAACACGGAACATGAAGACGTCTTCGAGCGTGTCTTGGATGCGGTTCAACCCGATCTCATCCATTTTCACTGCATTCAGCGCCTGACGGCTTCGATCGTCGAAGTCGCTTTCAGACGAAAAATACCCTACCTTGTCACGGTCCATGACGGGTGGTGGATTTCGGATCACCAATTTTTCCTCGATCAGGATGATATTTTGCGCCTGCCTTCGCCGGACTGTTTCGCGGACGTGCCGCCGCCGGATATTCCGCTGCCTGCGTCGATCGCGCGCCGGCAGCGGCTTGCCGGTTTGCTCGACGGCGCCGCGAAGGTGATTGCGGTCTCCGATGCTTTCGCCGGGATCTACCGGCGCGCGGGCTGCCGGAACGTGGTGGCGATACCGAATGGGGTTTCGCCGATCGCGCCGGCGCCGCGCCGGACAAACGATGACGGCAGGCTTTCGCTCGGCCACATTGGGGGGCGTTCCGCTCACAAAGGCGCCACGCTGGTCGAGGCGGTCTTGCGGACAACTTCTTTCGATCATCTGAAGCTCACGATGATCGATCTCAAGATGGAGCCGGGCGCGCGCAGCGAGAGGCTTTGGGGCAATACCCCTGTGCTGCTGTGCGGCGCCTATCCGCAAGATCAGGTCGCGGCGCTGTACGCCTCGCTCGACGTGCTTCTCGCTCCGTCGATCTGGCCGGAAAGCTTTGGGCTTGTCGCACGCGAGGCACGGGCGCAAGGACTATGGGTGATCGCGTCGGACCGCGGCGCGATGGCCGAAGGCATCCAGCACGGCGAAAACGGTTTTGTCATCGACGTCTCCGACGGGCGCGGGCTGACGGAAGTTTTGCAAAAGCTCGACGCGGACGTCGCGCGCTATCGGGCGCCGCCGCCGAAAGACGGCGCGCGCGCACGCACCGCCGCCGATCAGGGCGCGGAACTGGCGGAGGTTTACCGGAAAATCAGTAAAGCCATGCTTAAGCCGTCCGTCACTCCACTTCGTGAAGAACGCTTGCAATAGGCACGTAACGATCAACTGTAATTACCCCGGCTCCGATGCCAAAGCGGCCGAGCGGGCGGCAGAAAGAAGTTTTTCTTTGTAGCTCGATAGGACTGATAGTTGTTGTTCCAGCAGATCCGAAGCACTTATTTCTTTTGGTCGTTCCAAGCTGACGAAGAATTCAAAATGGCCTACCTTCGTCCCATGAAAATCACGTAAAACGAACGGAAAAAGGTAAAGTCGTGAAAGTCCATCAATTAACTGAAGGAAGGAAAGTGGTGTGACGATCAAGCAATGGCTATCATAATAGCGGTGTGTTTTCACGATCACTAAAGCCTGATCATAGGCGAGACGAAGTGCGTTATCTCCACAGAAACGCGGAATATTTTTTATATCAACATCGTTTTTCCAAACAGCACCAGGCTCAATTGCAACTGCATCATAACAGTGGTCGAACATCTGCCTTATACTAGGATGTGTAAATTGAAGAAGATGGGCCTCTACGACTTCTCCCAAAGTCGTTAACTTTCTCCTTACGTCAAATGTATATCGTTTGTCTGGGATTGCTAAATTAAAAACTGCACCAGGCCTCAATACATCTGCTATTCCAAAAAACCAGCCTACTATATTTGGTACATGCTCTATCACGTGCGAGGCTATTGCGTAATCAAACAGCTCACCGGTTTTGAGTACTTCAGCTAAAGAACCGGAGCCCGACCAGATGTAATCAACGTTGACAATCGCACTTTTGTCGACAGTATCAGCATGCGGATGCGCTCTGAGACCCTCGGTTGTCATGTAATCGACAAAACGTATGTCACCATTTTCTGGGCGGATTTGCGGATTATTTAAGGCTCCGAATTCTAGTCCTTTTTGAGCAGCGGGGTTCGCTCCAAGGGTCAAAAGTGTTGCCCTAGGGGACCCAGGAATAAACGCTTTTTGTGTTATAGTGTCAGACATGATTACCTTCCGGAGGTCGTGTAGGCGACGGCATTATCAGGAGCAGACACTCCCGAACAGCGCGGAATCACGCAGGCAGGCTTTAATATAACAACAGAAAATGGTGGGCGCGACAGGGATCGAACCTGTGACCCCTACGATGTCAACGTAGTGCTCTCCCGCTGAGCTACGCGCCCCTCGAGCGCTTCCCGTTCAAGCCGGAAGCGCGCAAATCCAAAAAGTTGCACCATGCCCGATCATGAAAATCGACTGCTTTGGCATGCCCGCACCCCTGGTGCGCCGGACTCCCAATAGTTGGCGGGAAGCGGTATATCGAGCCATCCGTGCCGGCGCAAGCCGGTGTCCGGGCTCAGCACATATGAGACGGAGAGGCATTCCGGTCTCGGCAGATTTGAAGATACTGGTTTGGGGTTTTGCCGTCGAGAGCGCCATGCGGCCTGAAGTGGTTGTAGAGATGCTGGAAGGC
>JBATYB010000189.1:0-3161 GCA_049673825.1 Methylocella sp.
ACGACACCGAGACCGGCCGCCGCCGATGCGAGCGGCAATCCGCAGCCGCGGACCTCCGTTGCCGCCAAGGCCAAGCGCGTGGAGCTCGCCGACACGCGGGATCCGGTCTCGGCCGCCGGAGCGCCGCAGGCGTCACCAGGTAGTTTCTCGGTCCAGCTCGCGGCTCCGGGGACCGAGCGAGAGGCGCGTGAAACAGAGGTTCGGCTCATGCAAAAGTTTGCCGCCGAATTGGCGGGGTTCCACACGTCGATCCACAAGGCGGCGGTCGGGGGCAAGACGGTTTACCGTGTCCGGTTCGGCGATTTGGCCTCACGGGATGACGCCACTGCTTTGTGCCAAAAACTTCAAAGCGGCGGGGGCAAATGCTTCGTCGCCAAGAACTGAAGCGCCACCCTGGAGCATTTCGGCTTGGCAGCGGCACGAGTGCTGGAGTTCGAGCATGAAGGGTTGACGGCAACCCGAATGCCCGGAGCGCTATCCTGTGGACGCCCGCGGCGGGACTTGCGGCAACGGTTGGCGCGCGGCAAAGTTCGATACCGGTGCGGCAAGCCCCGGACGGGGAGCGCGGTCCGATGGATTTGCCTTTTGCTCAAAATGGCGCGGAGGCCAGGGAGGAAGGCTCCTTGGTGGTCGACGTCGAGGGGTTTGAAGGCCCGCTCGATCTTTTGCTCGACCTCGCGCGCCGGCAGAAAGTGGATTTGAGCAAGATTTCCGTGCTGGCGCTCGTCGAGCAATACCTCGAATTTATCGCGGCGGCGCGCCGCCTGCGTCTCGAGCTCGCGGCGGATTATCTCGTCACGGCGGCGTGGCTCGCCTATTTGAAGTCGCGCCTTTTGCTTCCGCAAGCGGCAAAGGGCGGCGAACCGGAAGCCCGCGAGCTTGCCGAAGCATTGCAGCTCCGGCTTCGCCGCCTCGACGCGATCCGCGCCGCCGCCGAAGCGCTTGTCAACCGGCCGCGTCTCGGCCGCGATACGTTTTTGCGAGGCATGCCCGAGCCGGTGCTCGCCGGCGGCGCGCCGCAATGGCGCGCAAGCCTTTACGAATTGCTGTCCGCCTATGCCCAGCGGCGTCAGAAACAGGCGCTCGCGCGGGTGACCCTGAAGCAGCGGTTTGTCTGGTCGCTCGCGCACGCGCGGAGCGAACTTGAAAAGCTCGCGGGGCAGGCACTCGATTGGACGGTGCTCGACACTTATCTCATGGCTTTCTGGACGACTCCCGAAATGCGCCGCACGGTCCGGGCTTCGACGCTTTCCTGTTCGCTTGAAATGGCGCGGGAGGGCATGATCTCGATCCGCCAGGACGCGGCCTTCTCGCCGCTTTGGATCAAGCGCAGATCGCCGGCGTCCGAGGTTTTTCCGCATGTGGTCCGCAGTTGAGCGGCTGGCGATGCGGGGCGGACGAGGAGGATTTTGTTTTGGCGGAACGGGCGCAACTCTTTGCTCATATCGATCCAAGCCGACGGCCGTCGCGCGACGATGGTTTGGCCGAGGCCATGCGGATCGCCGAGGCGCTGCTCTTCGCGGCGGCGGAACCGCTCGCCGAGAAGGACATCGAGAAGCGCATGCCGCGCGGCGTCGCGGCCGCCGCGGTCCTCGACGCGCTGAAGGCCGACTACGCCTCGCGCGGCGTCAATCTCGCGCGGGCCGGCGGGAAGTGGATGTTTAGGACGGCGGCCGATCTCGCCTGGCTGCTCGCCACGGGGGAAGGCGAAACCAAACGGCTCTCGCGGGCGGCGCTCGAAACGCTGGCGATCGTTGCCTATCATCAGCCCGTGACGCGCGCCGAAATCGAGGATATTCGCGGCGTCGCCATCTCCAAGGGAACGCTTGATCTTCTGCTCGAAACCGGCTGGGTCCGTTTGCGCGGCCGCAGGCGCGCGCCCGGCCGTCCGATCACTTATGGGACGACGGAAGCTTTCTTGATTCATTTCGGCCTTGAGGCGATCGGCGACCTCCCTGGTCTTGAGGAACTGAGGGGCGCCGGCCTTTTCGACGGCCGTCTGCCGCAGGGTTTTGGTGTCCCGGAGCCTTGCGACGACGCCGGGCTTGCCGACGACGAAGATCCGCTCGAGGACGACACGGGCCGCGATTTTGCCGCCGGAACTCCCGCGGCCGGCCCGGAAAAACCAGCGTGGCGCGAGGATCTTGCGAGCGCGAAAGAAGCTTTGCCCGCGCCCGAGGATTGCGACTCTTGATCGCCGCGGCGCGGCAGCGGAGCTTCTTGGGCAAAAATCTTGGGCTTGACCTCGTAGCGTCGATGTTATGGCCAACACTGGCGAGCTTGGCCGCTCTTCCCGGTGAGAACGGCACCTAGCCTTCTTGTTTTTGTGCGTATGAAAGCCTAGGTTTTCGCCATGGCGGGCGGCGTTCGGCTCGTCTCGCATTGGACAGGGAGATTTGCGTCATGGGCGGTCTGTCGATCTGGCATTGGCTCATCGTCGGGGCCGTCTTGTTGCTCGTATTTGGCGGCAAAGGTTTCAAGATTTCCGACGTCATGGGGGATGTCGCCAAGGGCATAAAAGCGTTCAAGAAAGGCTTGGCGGAAGAAGACCAAAAGCCCGAGGTGGAACGCCCCGGCGATCCGCCGGTGCGCACCATCGACCATCAAACCGCCGCCGACCCCGCCAAGATTCCGGACACCCGCAAGCTAGATTGATCGCTCCGGCGATGGCCGGGTTGCATCCGGCGAACGGCGCGTGCGAGACTTGTTCACCAGCATCGCCGGCAAGCCCTGAGTGACGTTTCCTCATGTTCGATTTTGACGCCGGCAAATTCATCATCATCGGGATCGTGGCGCTGGTCGTCATCGGGCCGAAGGAACTTCCGCGCGTCATGCGCCAAGTGGGTCAAGCGGCGGCAAAGATTCGGCGCATGGCGGCCGAATTTCGCGGCCAATTCTTGGACGCCATGCGCGAAGCCGACATCGACGATATCAAGGCCGATGTGGCAAAGCTCGCGGAAAGCGCGAAGGCCGATGCCGGGATCGATCCGCTTGCTCAAATCAAGGCGGAACTCACGCAGGCCCTCGACGCGGCCGGAAAGCCCGCGACTCTTCCTGTCGTTGATGCGTCGACGGCTACTCCCGCACACAACGCGCAGCCGAGTGCAATGCTAGGGTCGCCCGAAACCCCGGAGGAGGGCGCCGAAGCCGGCGCGGCCGCG
>JBATYB010000190.1:0-2710 GCA_049673825.1 Methylocella sp.
CGCCTTCCAGCATCTCTACAACCACTTCAGGCCGCATGGCGCTCTCGACGGCAAAACCCCAAACCAGTATCTTCAAATCTGCCGAGACCGGAATGCCTCTCCGTCTCATATCTGCTGAGCCCGGACAGGGGGTTGCAAATCGTAATTGCGAAGCGTAAGCTTTGCCCGCACCGTTGCCTGCGCGCCGGAGACCGCGAGATTGGCGAGGGCGCGCGACCAATCCGCCGGATTGAAAACCCGGCGTCGTCTAAGTGCTGATTCCCAATGCCTGCCAGCATGTGCATAATCGCTTAGGTCGAGGTGCCCGGCCTTTTTGGAGAGGTGTTGGTCCAACGATTCCGTGGCCAGGCGCGGTTCGCCGCCTGCGACGATTCTTGCGGTGAGTTTCAAAAAAATTTGAAAGGAGGCGCGTCATGGGTTGCGCTCCGCGACCTAGTGGTTTGCCGGCCGCATCGAGCCGCTGGGGCCGCGCCACGATCGGGCACGAAGAGCTGATTGTTCTTATCGACCAGATCTACGAGGCCGCGCTTGACGGCGGGCTATGGCCGGGCGTGCTGATTAAGCTTGCCGACGCCATGGGCGCCGCGCATGTCTCCATCACCTCCCGGGACCGGCGCGCCAACACCTTCGCGTCGATCACGCCGCGCACCGATCCGGATTTTGTTGCCTCCTATCGGGAATATTGGGCGTTCCATAACCCGCTTATCCCGGGAACCGCGCTCCGGCCGGTCGGCGAGATCTATTCGCTCGACAGCATTATGGCGCGAGAGGACTTTTCCGCGACACCCGTGTGTAATGAGTGGTGGCTGCCGTCCGGGCGTGGCCTTGGGACGTTGGGCGCCA
Organism: Methylocella sp.; assembly: GCA_049673825.1. Taxonomy (GTDB): domain Bacteria; phylum Pseudomonadota; class Alphaproteobacteria; order Rhizobiales; family Beijerinckiaceae; genus Methylocapsa. The sequence goes on from JBATYB010000190.1 coordinate 844, forward strand.
ATTTGATGGTCGAAGACCAGTTTTCGGCATTGATCTGCGTTGCCAATGCGTCGGGCGAGGACGGCCCGACCGTTGAGCAGACGCGTGTGCTGGAGGCCACGCTGCGCCACATTATCCGGGCCGTGCGTATCAGCCGCCAATTCTGGGTTCTCGATCTCGGCCCGGCAACAGCGCCCGAGCACTTGGAAAATCTGCCACGGGCTATCTTTCTCGCCGGGGCCTCGGGAAGAGTGGTTTTCGCCAATGCCGCCGCGAAGGCGATGCTCGCCGCCGGCGACGGAATGGTTCTGCGCGATGGGCGTCTTGCCACCGCCGATGGCTCGGATGCCTTGGCAAAGCTTATCGCCTCATGCGCGCGAGACTCCCCCGCGCCTGGCGGCCCCGGCGGCGAACTCACGGTCCCGCGCGATCGCCGCCGGCCGCCCCTCCAGGTGACGGTGACACCGCTTCGATCCAAAGCCCGGCTCGCGCATGTTCCGTGGATCGGCTTGGGGTCTTGCGTCGCCGTTGTCACGGTGAACGACGGCGAGTTCGACCAGCGGCGGCTCGAGATCAATCTGCGCCGCCGTTTCGGCCTGACCGCCGCGGAGACGGGGCTCGCCGCCGAGATCTTGCATGGCCATGGCCGCAAGGCGGCGGCGCGGCGGCGCGGAATCTCCGACGCGACGGCGAAAACCCAACTCTCCAGCATTTTCGAGAAGACCGGAACCCACCGGCAGGCCGAGCTCGTCCGCCTCCTGATTGGTGCCACCGAAGCGAAAGAGGGGGAATCGGGGAACAACTGGCGCTTCGAAGTTCCGGTCCGCTCCCTCGCCTTGCCTGATCGCACCAGTCCTCGACGCATCAATGGTCGAGGCTCGGTTTAGGCCGGATCAAAGTTTGCGCGTAGACTCCGTTCGTCGGTTCACGCGCGATTCCGGGCGATCCCGTGATGCCGTCGCGCCAGATTGCCATCGGCGACCGCCAAGCGCGGCATCCGTGGCCGGCCGGATTTATTCGCGGCCGGAAATCACCGGCCGGGGCTTCACGCTCGGCGCCGAAACGGTGCTCGCCAGGATGGCGAAAGACGAGCGGGGCCGCCTCCGTCTCGCGCTTCGCGACGAGCCGCGAGTCTTGGCGCTGCTTTCCGCCGCTTATGGGCGGCCGGTCGCGGCTCATGCCGTGGCAAAAATGCGTCGGGTGGCGGACCTTTGGAACGAAGGCGAGAAGGCGCTCGCCCATATCCACCTCGCTTTCGCGCGTCTGCCGCCCTGCGACGAGGAGCAAATGCCGCGGCTTTTCCTCGCGGAGGAATGCCTCGCGGCACCGCTGTCCGGTCCATGTTGAGCTCCAGTTTAGCGGGCGCTGCCGCAAGTCGAGCGGCGGCGGCTTTTGTAATTGCGTCAGGCGGGTGTAGTCTTTTCGATGCGCCGGGTTCGTTCGCACGAGGCGCGTGGTTTCAAGCAGGGTTTGTTTGTCTCGCGCCATCTTGCGCGACATGGCCGGCAGGAGAAAGGCGATCGGCGCGACGGCGATCCGAATGCGCACTGCGTTCCCGGAACGGCCTATCAAATGGGTGATTTTCACGGTTTTGAAGTGGACCCCACCGATGGGGTCCACTTCAGGAGACATTTCGAACGAAAATAGGGTCATGGTCTGCAATCGGAACCAAACAGTCCGTGGACTCATGATCCCTTGGCAGGGCCATATCCAACGACGATGTGAACATTAGATACTGCTTTACGCCCGGCTCCAGAAAGGCGGGCAGGTGCGCGACCCACTGCTAGCCGCCCCTCTTTAGGCATTCATCTTGACCTTGATGCGCGCGCGGCCCAGAACGTCCGTCCCCATGATAAAGAGCGCGCATGACCACCATTACGCTAATCGA
>JBATYB010000191.1:0-3455 GCA_049673825.1 Methylocella sp.
GGCAAAGACTTCATGCAATTTTCTTCACCGTCATTTGCTGGCAAAGGTCATGCGGTCAGGGACAGGCAAGTGCGCAAACGTCTCAATCTTGCTCCGGATTCCCGCCTTGGCTGCCACACCACGGCAATCGAGCGGCAGACGGACACGGACGCTGGTTCCTTTGCCCGGTTCGCTCGCCACCATGATCGTGCCTCCCTGCATGCCGACGAGGCCGCGCACGATTGAGAGGCCAAGACCGGTTCCTTTATCTTGCCGGTCCGGTAAAGCCTTGGCCTGAAAGAATGGATCGCCGAGCCGGGCGAGGTCGCGAGCGGCGATTCCGATGCCGGTATCGGCAACCAGGATCAGAAGCGAATTAGCGTCGGGTCTCGCACTGATTGTCACGCTCCCATTAGCGGGCGTGAACTTGATCGCATTTGAAAGCAGGTTGACGAGGATCTGTGTCCACCCTCGTCTGTCGCCGGTGATCTCTTCGAGATTTGCCGGATAGGCGCGCAGGAGCTCCACCCCATTGTTTTTGGCATGAAGTTTCACCATGTCGCAACAAAGATCGATCAACGGCGCCACGGCAAAAGGCTCGATCTCAATCGCCAAGCGGCCGGATTGGATTTTCGACACGTCCAGGATCGCATTGACGACGGCGAGAAGGTGCTGTCCCGACCGATATATGATCCTCGCGTATTCGCGTTGCGTTTCGGAATCGGGCGGAGCCAATCGCGGGTCGCCGAGTAACTCCGAAAAGCCGGCGATCGCATTGAGCGGCGTGCGTAATTCGTGGCCCGCTTGGGCGAGAAAATAATCCTTGGCGTGATTCGCTTCCTCGGCGGCTGCGCGGGCGTTTTCGAGCGTCGCCTCGCGAAGCTTGGCCTCCGTGACATCGCGACAGACGGCGACGACATCGTCGTCAAGGCATTTTCCTTGGGCCGCGCGGTATTCCCCGCCGCGGCGCGCCCGCATCTCGAGCCAAATGAAAACCGGCTCGGCGTAGTCGCCGCGGTCGACCCGCGCGCCACCGCGCCAACGCAATGTCGCGTCGATCGTCACGGAGCCGGCGCTTGTGTCCGCGATGGTCCTCAAAAAGGCGGGTCTGTCAGCAACCTGGACGCGTTCGAAAAAGCCGCGTCCCGTCAATGCGCTTGGCCGCAAGCCGAACAAGGCCTCGCAATTCGAGCTGACCGATGATACCGAGCCGGACCGGTCGCAACTGAGGACGAGGCAACCCATGGTCTCGGCCAAACTATCGTAGCGGCCGGCCCGGACTTGCTTCGCCTTGCGGCGCAGGGTCCAGAGGCGGACAAGACCGGTTCCAACGATCGTGGCGAAGACCGTCGCCGGAATTAGGAAAAGCGTGGTATTGGCCGCGCCCAGGGCGGGAGCACCGGGTGCATCCGGCGTAGCTCCGAGGAGAAGCGTGACGACGGCGGCCAAAGCGGCGCTGGCGCCGACAACAATGCCATTCCCGGAGAAAGCGCTTTCGACTGGCGCGATGATGAGCCAGGCGAACGCGGTTGGATGCAATGCGCCGCCGCCAAAAGCGGCGGTCAATCCGGCCGCGATAAAACGCAAGGAGGACATCGCCTCGGCCGGCATCAGCTTGCCGGTTGACGCCAATAACATGATGCTCGCCGGAAAAATCAGCCAGACAAAGACCAGGGCGTCGGACAACGCCGGCGCGCCGTTCATGGCAACGCAAACGGATGCCGCCGCACCGGCCGCGAGCGAAATTAATAGCTGGCGCCGGACGAAACTTTCCTGGCGCGTCCTCTCGAGAGGAGCCACCGGCGTGGCGGGAAGGACTAACTTGGCAGTCCCGCCTTCAAGCCTTGGCAAAAAACCCAAAACACAGCTCCGCTCCGTGCCGCTTAGAGCAGGCTCCGGAAAAGTTGACAAAGTTGTTCGATAAGGACCTGCTCCAACTTATTGATCCTGCTCCAACTTATTGATATTGAGCGATCTATTTCAATCGCACGGTTCCCTGCGATCGGGAGGCGCTCGATAATCCCGCACAGGGTTCGACGGGCCCGGAGAGCGTGCCAGACGCGTCTTAAACAATTCCTCTTAAGTTTTAGGATGCCAGCTATGCGCGGCGTTAACGGCCGGAAACTTATCCTATGGTAAAGACGCCGTTGCCAAGGCACGCTGGACTCTGGAATTATGAGGAAGAGGTGAAAAAATCCGGTTGGGGTTTATGCACCGTCCGCATCCAGATCTCGATTAAGCGGCGCTTAACCCTGATCCGGTTTGTCTCGCCACGGTCTCGCCGATGCCGTTCCTGCTTCGCTCCATATTCTGGCTCTCGATCTTATTTGCGTCGAACTCTTGGCCAAATGATCCCATGGCATGGGTCATGGTAAGGCCTGGTCCGCGCAGGGTCCGTTTCACCTGGGCCCAGACGATCGGCATAGCGCAAGCCGGGGCGGAAAGGCCTGTTGGCGCGCCTCCCGCTTGTCTTGAGGGGGTGGCCCGTCTAACACGAATGGTTGCGGGACAGCGTTCCGGCGGCAACGGCAAGACCCCGCCAAATTCGCCGGTTGTTGATGCCTCGTCCGCCGCGCATTAAGTATAACAAGGCGAGCCCCTCGACGGAAATCAGGCGCCGGCGATGAGTGCTTGAAATCAGTCCAAGGGGCCGGCTGCTTCCGGGGACTATGCCCATCGCGCCAATTGAGAGTGTGACTATCCATGCCGGGCCTGCGGACCGCCACCAAGCTCGACGAGATAATCGAGAATTTCAATTACCTTGACGAGTGGGAGGACCGCTATCGCTATTTGATCGAGCTCGGCCGCGGTCTCGAACCTTTGGATGATGCCGCTCATAACGATAGAAATAAAGTGCGCGGATGCGCCAGCCAGGTGTGGCTGGAGACCCGCGTCGCGACGGATCATTTGGGGAGCCCCGTTCTCCACTTAAAGGGAGACAGCGACGCTCATATTGTGCGCGGGCTGGTGGCTCTTCTGCTGGCTCTTTATTCCGGCCAGACGGCATCGCGGATCCTCGCCATTGATGCGAAGGGCCTGTTCGAGAGCCTCGGCCTTTCGACGCATTTGACGCCGCAGCGCTCCAATGGCGTGCGTTCGATGGTCGAGCGAATCAAGAACGAAGCGCGCGCCGCCGCCGTCCAACACCAATTGTCATGAGGGGATGACATTTGGTTCCACGCTCGAATTTTCGCTCGTCCCAGAGAAAAAGCGGAAACTCGAGAAAGGCACCATGGGCGTAGGTGGCCAAGGAGTCCGCCAAGCACGGCTTGGTGGAACGGCCGGCGGAGGGCGCGATCCGCGACGCACGGCGGACGCTCGAACCGCAACGCCAGCCGCAACCAACGAATCGCGTTCGTCGCCTGTTCGTCCCGGAGCCGGCCCTGCGAAGGCCGCACTTCCCACGATCGCGGAATGGAACGCGCGCCGCCCTCCCGTAGCAAGGCAGGGCCAGTCCTGCCCGCTTACCGCTTACG
>JBATYB010000192.1:0-5045 GCA_049673825.1 Methylocella sp.
ATGCAGTACCCGTGCGCCGGCCGCTCAAGACAACCGACGTCAACGAGAAATCCGAATGGCACAGGAATAATTCGGGAAGCGGTAAGCACTAGCCGCCTCACCAGAGTGGGCACCAGTTTTCCCGCCGCGAGCACCATCACGGCACGCCTGAAGATACCCATATGATCCCCCCTTCGCAGGTGCTCCGCTCCGCGACCTTGATAAAGATGGTTAACGCCGCCCGGCGTCGCAGCATTGGCGTCTTTAAGCGGTGACCCGTTAAAGGCGGGCTGGCAAACAAGCTAGTCGGCAGACGCGTCCACGCGGTACGCTCTGAGCGCCGGCACGAGTGCGCAAACGCTCATGCGGCGAACATTCCCCATCCGTGCCGTGACTCCGCTCCCTCACCCCCCAGGGAACCTGAGCACGCGGGACGCCGCCCTCCACAACAGCGGCGGCACGAGGTCACGGAGAAGCTGTCGGGTATTCTGCCGTACGCGCTCGCCCGGGCGCTTCTGGAACAAGGTGCTGTGCCGAAAATCCACTTGCCCGGCCTCCGCTCCTCCAATGGTGTAGTAGTAGAGCGCCATCGACTTCCGCGTCATATCGAGTGGGCAGGTCAAGGGATCGGGATGCCCATGGTAGGAGTAACGCGAAGTCGTGAAGATGACCACGCGATTGAATATTGGAGCCACCTTCTTCACCATGCGGGTCATGCCACGGTCCCAAAGCTCGAAGTGGCCGCCATATTCGTCTTGCCAGTTTTTGTTGAGATAGACGAGGAGATTCAAACGTCGATTTAACCCATACTCGAGATGACTGTTGAAATCGGCGTGGATCGCAAGCTTTCCACCCGGCATAATCTGATGCAGGCCACCGCCCTCGAAGTACGGGTCGCCAATCAACTTCTCGATTCCCGTCACACGCTCGAGAAATTCGAGGAAAGAGGCCGAATTCAATGCGTAAAGAAACTGCCTCGCGAACGGAGGGATGTCACGCTCGTGCTTCGATTGGAGTTTGATTTCCTCCGGCAAGTCGTGCAGCACCCAATTTTTGTCCCTTGGACTTGGGAACTCAGCCAAAACGGCGTTCAGTACCCATTCGTCGAAAAAGCCGTCGATCACAATATGGGGATAGGGCTCCGCCGACGCGTATTCGTCGGCCCTGTTCGCGGCGATCTCTTTCATCCGCGAAAGAGGAAGGAGTTCCGGAAGTCCGGGCGAGCGAATGGGGGATTGCCCGAGGTTTTCAGGATCCGATGTCATAATTCCTCCAGGCATCCCGGCACGGCCCGCTAAGGCTACCCGAACCGCCGGCCTCGATCAACCTAAATCCGGCGTTAGCTGGGGGGCGAGCGCCATTGACGGCCCTGAAGGAAAACTTGGAAGGCTCTCGCGCGGTGAGCCGTCGGCGGTGCAGGCCAGTCAACGGCGCCGCATGTTTTACGCGTTCGCGGAGAAAAATGGCGCCGGCGCGAACCGCCTTCGCGGCCGCAACCGCCCTCGCCTGCGAACCCGCTACGGCGATCGTATTTTGTCTCGCACGCCGCACCCGCGTGGCGATCGCATGCAAGAGCAGTGGCCGGCTGGGGATCTCCTCCCTACAGTCGGTCCGGCTCGACCAGACGAACGAAGATGCTTCGCCAGCCGGAAATCTACGCGATCATGCGGGTGGCCGGCCGGCAACGCGCAAGGTCCGGCGTGACCAAGCCGCCCCAGGCCGCTCGGTTCGTCAACGCGTCGAAAATATTCTCGGCTCACGCCGCGATCGCGATCCTGCTGGGCGGAACTCGCGCGCTCCTCGTCGCGCGAAGCGGAGAGCACAAAATATTCGTAGACTTCGGCGTCCGCCCGATCGCGACAAAAGATAGCATATGCGGGCCCGGCGTCGCGTTCGAAGCCGTCGCCAAGGCTTTCTTCACGCGCCGCCGCAACACGATCACCGTGCGCGGCCTTGCTCCAACCCTGCCGTCGCATGCTCTCCGTGGCTTGCCGGCCGTGCCCCGAGTTCGTCCACTCCCTTTGCGTGGGCAGAGGTTCGATCATGCGCTTGACACTGGCGGTCAATCGCAACTTGAACAAATAGGCCAAGCCGCGCTGTTCCGTTTCCATGATCGGCGCGTTGCCAAACCCGCGGTCTCCACGCAACAGAGCCGGCTCGAGATCGCGCGCGACGCGATCACGCAACGCCCACCGGCCGGGGGCGAAATGTTTGGATGTGGACGCGTTGCCGGCAACAGCTCAATCTCAAGGAGTTGGATCATGCCGGAATCGAAAAAGTCGAGCAACTTTTTCTCGACGGCTCTAACGATCTTGTTAATATCGAGAAGCTCTGGAAGAACGCTATCGCAACGAAGCTGCGATAGGGGCATAACTCTTGTCCCCGGCCAACCTCGCCGGCATCGCCGTTCCGGCACTGCGCGTTTTTTCGGCGCGTTCGGGCGCGTGTGATGCAGAGGGTAATCGACCACGCGAGCATCGAACAGGCCGGCCGCTTTCAGAAAATCGATGAACCATAGTAATTGCGCGAGCGGCTGCCCAAGCGGCGTCAGCGCCGCCCCGGTCTGCCATTCGACACGCCCCGGACCGGCGAAACCATCGCCGCTCCCCCCTGCGGCGGAGCTTTGTCTTCAATTGACGGTTGCTCCCCCACAGGGTGTGAGGAGGGAACCGAAAGATCGTGCGTCATGCCCTTGACAATGCCTGATTCTTGTCAAAGCGAAATCAGCCGACTGCCGATTTTGGGTTGATGGATCGGATCGAGGTTGGCAAGGCGGCGCAACCCCTTGGCCTTTGCGACGCGGGCCACGGTCGCGCGCGACAGCCCGGTCTCGCGGGCGGTTTTCCGGAAGGGTTGACGGTTCCGGCGCAGGGCTTCGACCTGCATGATCCGCGATTGTGACCGGCGTGCGCGGGCGACGCGGCCGGCTGGTCCGGGTCTTGGAGGCCAGCGGCGCCTTCGCTTTCGTGGCGGCGGAGCCGTTTAGAAACGGTCGCGGGCGAACGCCTCCGTGCCGAACCCGACCTTGCATGCGATCTGCGCGCGAAGGGTGCCCGCCGGGCCGGGCGCTTTTTCATGGAAAACAAGCGTCCAGGCCTATTTGGACCTCATCACGTCGCTTGTACTGGGCGCCGCGCCGGAACAAAAAGGCGAGATTGAGCCTTCCATGCAATCCGCGAAAGCTTTACATGATTAAATGTCCTCTTAACCGCCAAGAACTCCGGACGGGAAGCTCATGACCGCAAACGGCAAACAACTTCTCCACTTTGTATTCGGAGGCGAGCTCAAGGATTTGAGCGGCACGGAATTCCGCGATTTGTCCAAGCTCGATGTCGTCGGTATCTTTCCCGACTACGCGTCGGCGGCGCAGGCTTGGAAAGCCAAGGCGCAGGCAACGGTGGACAACGCCCATATGCGCTATTTCGTGGCACATCTGCATCGTCTCCTCGACCCTTCGAAGGACAAAGCTTGAGCGCGGCGGCTATCTTTCGATCCCGCGATAGAAGTGATCCGCGAAGAGGGTTCGCCGCATTGAAATATCCAGGCCCGCCGTGAAAGGTTCGGCCCTCCTGGCTGCCTACCGGCTGGCAAGCGCGGGCGCCGGATTAACCGGGCCATTATATCTTTATTGGCGGGGAAAGCTCGGCCGCGACGATTTTTCGAGGCGCCACGAGCGGCTGGGGCGACCTTACCTCGCCCGGCCGGATGGGCGGCTCGCCTTGGTGCATGCGGCAAGCGCCGCGCAAGCTCGCGCCTTGCCGCCGCTTGTCGAAAAACTGGGACAGCTCGGCTTCACCGTGCTTTTGGCGATCGGCAACGTGTCTTCCGGCCCGTTCCGCGCGCCGCGCTTGCCGCCGTCGCTGCACCAACTCGCGCCGCTCGACGCGCCTCAATTCGTGGCGCGGTTTCTCAATCACTGGAGGCCAGATATTGTCCTCATCTCCGGGCCGGACATTCCGCCAAACCTCGTCGTCGAAGCCAGCAGCCGCAAAATTCCCGTAGCACTTGTCAACGCCCGCTTGTCCGCGCGGCGTTTCCTGATCTGGCGGAAATTTCCGGGCTTTGCCGGATCGCTGCTGCGCCGGATCGATCTTTGCTTGGCGCATACAAATGCCGACGCGCAGCGCTTCGCGAAACTCGGCATGGGAAAAGTTCAGGTGACCGGCAATCTCAAATATGATTTCGTCCCGGCGCCGGTCGATCAATCCGCCTTGGCGCGGCTTCTCGCACGGATCGGGACGCGTCCGGCGTGGGTCGCCGACGGAGTCTATCCCGGCGAGGAAGAGATCGCGATGGCGGCGCACCGCCGATTGGCGCGGCAGTTTCCGGACCTCCTGACCGTGATCGTGCCGGACAACCCCAAACGCGTTTTTGAAATCGCCCAGAGCGCCGCGAAAATGGGACTGACCGCGGCGCTGCGCGGTGGCGATCGCGAAAGCGCGCCCTTGCCGGAAATCTATATCGCCCTTGCGGCGGGCGAGGCAGGATTATTTCTTCGCGGCGCCGGCGTGATTTTCGCGGGCAAGTCCTTGCGCCACGGCGGCGGCAAAAATCCGATCGAAGCGGCGCGCCTCGGCTGCGCGATCCTGCACGGTCCGGACGTCGCTGATTTCGAGGAAATTTACTCGGCGCTCGATAATGCGGGCGGCGGCGCGCTGGTATTCGATGCCGAAACGCTTGCCAAGCAATTGGCGCTCCTCTTCTTTGACAAAGCCGAATTGCGGGCGATGGCCCGCGCGGCCGCGGAGACGGCGGAGGATTTTGGCGGCGCCTCGACCCGCGCCATGCAGGCGATCGAGGCTTATCTTGCCCAGGCGATCATCGCGGCAAGGAGCGGTGGGGGCTGAGAGCCGCCTCAAACGTCCTTATCGTCGCAAGCGCGACGGCATATTCGCGTCCGCCGGAACCGAGAAAAAGAACGTTCGTGATGGCCTTCGAGACTGTGGTCACGGATGCCGGAAAGTCAAGGGTCTGTCCGGGCTCAGGACATATGAGACTGCGGCGGTCTCCTGGCTGATTGGGTTTGAGCGTATGCGAAAGGTGTCTTTCCGCCAAGTGCTCCGTGT
>JBATYB010000193.1:0-6975 GCA_049673825.1 Methylocella sp.
TTTCGCGCGAGCGTGGCGGGAGGATCGCTGTTCCGGATCGGTATCGGATCGATGCCTTTTCTGCTTCCGCTCATGTTGCAAGCAGGTTTTGGCTTGAACGCCTTTCACTCGGGATCGATCACTTTCAGTGCCTCGGTGGGGGCGATGGCGATGAAGGCAACGGCGCCGCGCATTCTCCGCCTATTCGGCTTTCGCCGGGTGCTCGTTTTCAATGCCATGCTGAGCGCCGCCTTCCTCGGCTGCTATGGCTTCTTCACCCCCTCGACGCCGGTTGTGGTCATGATGAGCTTGCTTCTCGCCGGCGGGTTCGTGCGGTCGCTCGAATTCACCAGCATCAACGCCATTGCCTATGCCGAAATCGATTCCGCCAAGATGAGCGCGGCCGTCAGTTTTGCTTCGGTCGCCCAGCAATTGTCCTTGAGCCTTGGCGTCGCGGCCGGAGCGGGCGCGCTGCAAGGGTTCGCTCTCGTCAACCCCGGCACGGACGTTCTCGCCCTTGACAATTTCAAATGGGCGTTTGTCGCGATGGCGGCCGTCTCGTTGAGCGCCGCCGCCGCGTTCTCGCGCTTGCCGGCGGACGCAGGGTCGGAACTCACGCGCCGCTCGGGGAAAGCCGCGCAAGCGATCGCGCCCGCGGGGCAATAGCCAAGCCTTCGCTCACCGCTTGCCCTCGCCCCTAAACCCCGTCGCAAGCACGTAAAGCTCGGCCGAACCGGCCCGGCTTGCGCGCGGCTTCACGTGGCGCACGACCGCGAATTCGCTTTTAAGACGGGCGAGCAGCGCGTGCTCGATTCCGCCTTGAAAAACCTTGGCGAGGAAAACGCCCCCATCCGTCAAAATCTCGCAGGCGAAATCGGCCGCGACCTCGACGAGGCCGGCGATCCGCAATTGATCGGTTTTCCTGTGGCCGGTCGCATTCGCCGCCATGTCGCAGAGGACCACGTCGGCCCTGCCGCCAAGCCAATTTTTGAGCAGCGGCGGCGCGTCAGAGGCCATGAAATCCAGGACCTTGAAATCGGCGCCGGGCAGCGGCTCGATGGCGAGGAGATCGATGCCGATGACCCTGCCATGCCCACTTTCCGCGCCAGCCTTCCGCACGGCCACCTGCGACCACCCTCCCGGCGCGGCGCCGAGATCGACGATTCTTTGGCTCTGTTTAAGGAGACGATAGCGGGCGTCGATTTCGATCAGCTTATAGGCCGCGCGGGAACGAAATCCCTCGCGCTTCGCCTTTGCCACATAGGGATCGTTGAGCTGGCGCTCGAGCCACAAGGTCGAGGAAAGCGTGCGGTTCCGCGCGGTTTTCACCCGCGTCTTCAGCGAGCGCCCGCCTTCGCGCCCGGAGGAAGATTTTGTTTCAGTCACGCCGAGACCCAAGTGAGGCGCCAAACGTCGACCTTATAGCGCCGGCCGGCGCAAGTCCCGCGAAGTTTTGGTGGAAAGCCGATTTAAATTATCCAGTTGGGCCGATTTTGCGCGACCGCGTTTAATGCGAAGCCGCTATCGCTACCAGGGGATTGTGTGGCGCAGATTCGGATAAGCGGCATTATGGAACGTGGGTGGTGACTCAAGAACGGTGTAGCAGGCCGAGAGCGTTTTTCAAATCTTGAACACGCGTAGGCGGATTGCCGCGCGGGGAATTAATCACGCCCGGAACAACCATCTCTTTGAGAAGATTCGTCTTCTTGATGTTCGCCAGCTCTGGATTTGTCTCTAGAGCAATACCGATAAGCATTGTTTCAAGAAACTCCACATCATGATACCACTTTGACGTGGGTTAGAAAACTTACCGCCTGTCGCAAGTCTAGGTATCAGAAATAGTAATGCACGTCCGGCACGGTCAACGAGAATTTCGTTGTATATAAGTTTTTTTTGTATATCAAAGCACTCTCCAGAAAACGTGTTTTTTTCTGTTTTTCCTACATACCATGCTCTGAAGTTACCTCCATTTTGTATTGCAAAAACGTAACAACCACATGCCTCAGAGAGTTGAGGCTTGTTAGCTTCCACGTTCTCCCAAAAAAGCTTTCTGTTTTCTTTGTCAAAGGCACCATGCCAATTTGACTGCCTCTGAATTTCGAATCCGCCATAGACCTCAAATTTCATTGAATACACTCCGTGACGGGTTCTCCAAACAATTGTAGGATACACGGCCGCGCATCGCGCCAGCCTACCGCAAATTTTGAGATTCGTCGAGAGTCCTTAACGGACGCGCCGGACTGACGGCGCGTGGGACGAGCAAGGCAGGACAGGGGCGGAAGCGCAGAAGTGCGCAGCAGCATAGAAGTGAAAGCAAATTATAAGCATGAGTGACTCTCTAGCATAGTCCGGTTCTTTGCGACTGATCCGCGAATCTCAAATCCCAAAGCTGTCGAAATGCACACCAACGCCACAGTGTTCCTTGATGACGGCGAGGCTCTCGGAAATCGAGCGACGGCAGGCCAGTTCTTCCTGTTTGCGCATGGGATCGAACTTGCCCTGAAAAGCTTCCTGCACGGCAAAGGGGTAAAGCTCAAAAAGCTGGAAAAAATTGCGCATAAGCTCGACAACCTGCTTGGGCGTTGTCGCGCAAAAGGCCTAGCATGCTCGGAATCAGATACCGACAGCATCGTTAATCGCATCTCTAAATCATTAATCCATGCACGGCTGCGGTATTAGTTCTATTTCGATATGCCCTTGATCGATGACGTGAGGCGTGTTGCCCGTGGCATCCTGAAAGACACGAAGCCGACTCTGCCTTCGCTGAAATAGAAAAAGACGGCGCTCATGGCGCGAGCCTCGAAATCGTCGCCGCGCTGGCATTGTAGCTGCGCCCTATCGACCGCAAGGTTTCGCCCTGTTGATCGCGGCGCTTGATGGCTTCGCGCTTCTGGTGCGGCGTGAGTTTCGGCTTGCGTCCGAATTTGACGCCGTTCGCTTTTGCATCGGCGCGGCCTCGCGCCGTGCGCTCCTTGATGCGTCGGCGTTCGAGCTTCGCGAAGACGCCAAGCATGGCGAGCACCAATTCCGCAAAATCGGAAGTCGTATCGACAACAGGCTCGACAAGTGAACGCAAGCCAGCCCGGGCTTTGTGAAGGTCACGCGCAATAACCATCAAATCCGTGGTGTAGCGTGACAGACGGTCAGCCAATTCACTGCGCGGTTTGTTCAACTTCGATCGGCGCGGATGAGTTGGATCAGCATGCCCTCGCGCAAGCCCCGGTCGGCAATACGGACGCGGTCAGCCGGGAAGGCGCGGCGGATCGCCTCGAGAATGGCGCAGCCGGCGAGAACGAGGTCGGCGCGGCCATGCCCAATGCAACCATTGGCGGCGCGCTCCTCGTAAGTCATCTTGCGCAAGCTCGCCACCGCATGATCCACTTGCCGGCTCGACATCCACAAACCGTCGACGCGGCGGCGGTCATACCGGGCGAGGCCAAGAAAGACGCCGGCGATCGTCGTTGCCGTTCCGGAGTTGCCGAGCAAATGAAAATGCCGGCCGCGCCGCTCGCCCTCCGCCATCGCGACAAAGCTCTCGAGTTCCCGCGCGGCATGAGCGATCATCGCCTCGAACATCGCGCCGGAAACTTCCACGCCGCCGAATTCTTCCGCCAAGGTGACGACGCCGACCTTCAGGGAAACCCAAAAGCGGATGCGCTCGCCGAGCGCCCTATCGATCGATTGCGCGCAGGGGCGCGCGGCCCCGGCAAGCCAGATAAGCTCCGAGGACCCGCCCCCGATATCGAACAAAATGACGCCTTCGGCGGCGGAATCGACGAGCGAGGCGGAGCCGGCGGCGGCCAGCCGCGCTTCGGTTTCTCGATCCACGATCTCGAGCTCGAGCCCGGTTTCCGCACGAACCTTGGCGAGGAATTCGGCGCCGTTGCTTGCCGACCGGCAGGCCTCCGTCGCAATCAATCGCCTGCGGCTCACGCCGCGCGCCCGCATTTTGTCGCGGCATATTTCGAGCGCGCCAAGGGTGCGTTCGATCGCCGCCGCGCCGAGCTCGCCGGTTCGCGACAGACCTTCGCCCAGCCTGACGATCCGGGAAAATGAGTCGATGACGCGAAAGCCGTCTTGGCCGTTCCCCGCGGGCGCCGCCCAGGCGATCAAGAGCCGGCAATTATTGGTGCCGAGATCAAGCGCGGCATAGGTGTGTTCTGGCCTTTGCCAGTCCGCCAGGGCGCGAGCCGGGGCGCCGGCGACAGCTTTCGCCGCGCCGCGTTGGGCTAAGTCCGCGCCTTGAACGGCTCCCGCCGCGGCGGGCGGACTAGCCCCGCGCGCGGCAATCGCGAGACCTCCGGTTCCGGCGCCGTCCACTGGTTCCACTTTACACCCCGAAGGCTATGGCAAGCGCTCCCCATCAATCGCGGGCGAGTTGTAGCAAGCCGAACTCTAAACACCAAACGCCGGGCGCGCCATAAGCCCGCTGCCTGGCTGGGGCGGCGCCGTTGACCTCGTAAGCGGCCGGCCGCAAAGCAGCGGGCGCGTCAGGAGATCGCGCGCGCGACTTCGGCCCGCAACGCCGGCAAAACCTCCTGCTCGAACCAAGGATTGCGTTTGATCCAGCCGCTGTTGCGCCAGGAAGGGTGCGGCAAGGCGATGATTTTCGGCCTCTCGCCCGCGAATTCGCGCCACCGGCGGACGATATCGTCGACCTTCAGGACTTTCGCCAATGGCCTTCCGGCCCTTGTGAAATGATAGTCCTGCGCGAAGCGCCCGATCGCGAGAATGCATTCGATTTGCGGCAAAATCGAAAACAATTCATCATGCCAAGTCTCGCGGCATTCGCGGCGCGGCGGCAGATCGCCCTTGTTGGCATCGTGGCCCGGAAAGCAAAAACCCATCGGCACGATCGCGATCCTCGCCTCATCGTAAAATGCCTCGCGCGAAACGCTCATCCATTGCCGCAGACGATCGCCGGAGGCATCGTCGAAAGGCAGCCCGCTCACGTGCACTTTTATGCCGGGCGCCTGGCTGGCGATGAGCAGCCGCGCGGTCAAGGACAGCCGCAAGACGGGACGCGGCTCGTGCGGGAGCGGCGCGCCACGCGGCGTCTCGACGCAGATACGGCAGGCCCTGATGCCCCCGGCCAGCGCCGTGAGCCTGGAAATCGAATGTCTGCCGGTCATGGCAATCGCTCGTCCCGCCAGTTCCATTCCGGGGTGCCGCGCCTGGCCGATTCGCGCATGTGAGCGGCGACGGTTTGCTTCGCCGGAAAGCCGCCGATTCAAGGCTAATTCCTTGCTTTTCGCAAGCGCCCCGGACCGTCTCGAGCGAGTCCGGCGAGCTGCTTGCCTCGCCGGTATGTCCGTTAACGCCGGCTGAGTTCTGTCGCTCCGGATTCATGTCCGCCACCTCTGTGAAAAGCGCCCCGGTTCTGACCGTCAGGCCCAGACCAGTCTTAATTGCGAACAAATCGAATGATCGCGTCAGCGGCTCATCAATCTTTTTCCGGCATCGTCGCCACGATCTTTCGCGCGAAGCGTGAATTGAGCGGGTTTTTTAAAGGATGACCGACGTCACCGCGGAAATGATCGCGCGCGGACGCGCTGGCGATCCGGGCGCCCCCACGCGGCGCGGACGCCTTGCCGCCGAGGTACGCGACGCGCGCGAGAAGCTGACGTCGTCCGCGGCGCGCCAATGTAGCTTCGACGTCGAATTGCTTCGCCTTTTCGCGAAAGGACGCAGAGCGTCGGCCCCCGCCATGGCCGTGCTAGCCGCGGTGGCCGCCGCGGCCGCCGCCACGTCGGTCGCCATGGACGCGGTCCTGATTTGGCTCGCCCTCGCCATCGATGTCGCGGCGCTCGGTGTGGCTTACCGGATTGCCGGCAAGTTCCTGGACGCCGAAGAAACCATTCTCGACGCCGGCCGCTGGCGCCGCAAATTCGTCTCCGCCGAAGCGCTTCAGGGAATCGCATGGGCGGCGATCGTGTTGCTCGTTAGCCAGTCCGGTGAACCCGCCGCGCGCAGCTATGCCCTCGTCTTGCTTTTGCCCGTTGCCGCGATGAACGCGACGATCTCCGCCGCGATTCCGTCCGCGGTGGCCGCCGCCTTGACGCCGATGACCCTCGCAACTCTTAGTTTCCTGCGTCCGGCGTGCCTTTCCGACGGATCCATGCCGCTGATCGCGTTGGCCTGCGGGACCCAGCTTTATTTCATGTTCCTTGGCAGGAAGCTGCATAGGGCTTCGCTCGAAACGCTCTCGTTTCAAGCCGAGAAGGACGCGCTGATCGCCGAGCTTGAACAAGCCAACGCAAACAGCGATCTTGGGCGTCACCGCGCCGAGGCGGCAAATCTCGCCAAATCTCGTTTCCTCGCCAACATAAGCCATGAATTGCGCACGCCGCTCAACGCCATTCTTGGGTTTTCCGAAGTCATGAAAGGCGAATTGTTCGGATCGCACGCCGTCGCATCCTACAAGGAATATTCAAACGACATCCATGCGAGCGGGCAGCACCTTTTGATGCTGATCAACGAAATCCTCGATCTCTCCAGGATAGAGGCCGGACGCTTCGACCTCAAGGAAGAAGCGGTCGCGCTCCCTCATCTTGTCGAGGATTGCCGGCATCTTCTAGGGCTGCGCGCGAAAAAACGGCAGATCACCATCGAAAAGGCCGTCGAGCCGGATTTGCCGCGGATTTGGGCCGACGAACGCGCCATTCGCCAAGTAATATTGAACCTTCTGTCGAACGCGATCAAGTTCACTCCGCAAGGCGGAACGATCAAGATCAGGATTGGCTGGACCGCGAGCGGCGGCCAATATGTGGCCGTGCGCGACAGCGGTGTCGGAATTCCGGACGATGAGATCCCAATCATCATGTCTTCCTTTGGCCGCGGCACGCTGGCGCAAAAAAACGCCGAGGAAGGCTCCGGCCTCGGTTTGCCGATCGTAAAGGGTCTCATCGAGCTCCACGGCGGATCCTTCACCCTTAAATCCAAGCTTCGCGAAGGCACCGAAGTCATTGTGATCTTCCCGCTCGAACGGGTAATCGA
>JBATYB010000194.1:0-5402 GCA_049673825.1 Methylocella sp.
CCGTCCGATCGCCGGTCCCGCCCTGGAAAAGGCGGTGCATATCCCAGAACTCGATAACATGAGACGCTGGCCGGTCTCCATCAGCTATTTCGAATCCGGCAAAAAGGACGACGCGCCGAGCTATATCTTGTCGTTCGACCTCTATGAAAACGGTATTTCGCGCGCGCTCAGGCTCGATTACGGCGATTTCGTTCTCGCCGGGGAAATGTCTAGTCTCGAGCTTCTTAGCGAGCCCGCCTGCGCCAAATAGGTCAGTCCGGAAATCGTGAAGACACCGTAGCTGGGCATGATGATTATTTTCCGGCCGGTCCGCTTCCCTATGGCGCTTAAGGGGCCATGAGCGCACCGGAAATCACGTGCGAGAAAGCGGGCTGTTGCGGCCTCATCACGCTCAACCGCCCCAAGGCGCTCAACGCGTTGACCTTGAATATGGTGCGCGAGATGGCGGGCGCGCTGGATCGGTGGGAGCGCGATCCGGGAGTCACTCGCGTCATCATAACGGGCGCGGGCGGCAAGGCTTTTTGCGCGGGCGGCGACATCAGGATCCTGTATGATCTCGGCAAGGCCGGGCGCCATGCCGAACAGCTTAGCTTTTGGCGCCAGGAATATCGCCTCAATCGCCGCATCAAACTCTATCCCAAGCCTTACGTCGCATTGGCCGACGGGATCGTCATGGGCGGCGGCGCCGGGATCTCCGTGCACGGCTCGCACGTCATCGCGGGCGAACATTTCACCTTCGCCATGCCGGAAACAGGCATCGGCTTTTTCCCCGATGTCGGCGCGACTTTTTTTTTGCCGCGCCTGCCGGGCAATGCCGGTGTCTATCTCGCCTTGACGGGGGCCGGGATGACCTGCGGCGACGCGCTCGCCTTTGGGGTCGCCTTCGCCCATGTTCCGTCGGCGCGGCACGCGGGCCTCGCGCAAAGGCTGATCGGCGGCGAGGACATCGCGGCCGCGATCACGGCCGAAAGCGCGCCGCCGCCCGCCTCGACGCTCCACCCGCAAACCCGGTCTATCGAGCGCTGTTTTTCCGCCGCGACGCTTCCTTCCATCCTCGCCAATCTCGATGATGCAGGCCATGCCGGCTTGGACTTCGCGCGTTCCGCCGCTTACGCGATACGCTCCAAATCGCCGTCGAGCCTTGCAATCGCGTTGCGTCAAATGCAAATTGGCGGCAAGCTCGACATCGGCGAGGCATTGCGGACCGAATTCCGCATCGTCTCGCGCATTGCCAGATGCCATGATTTTTATGAAGGCGTGCGCGCGGCGATCATCGACAAGGACAATCGCCCCATCTGGAATCCCGCCGGAGTGGAAAGCGTCGAACCGGCCGGCATCGAGGCTTATTTCGCGCCTCTCCATGAGGGCGAACTCGACTTTCGCGCACAAGATTGTTGCCTATGAAGCTTTCGCCCGGATCGAGCGAGACAGCCGCGCGCCCCGATTCAGGGGCCGCCATCCGTCTTCGCGAACCGGCGCGCATCGCCGGCGAGGAGAATCGCGCGGGGCTTTTCCTGGTTGTATTCATGCGCCTGCTTGCGGGACTTTGGGTTATCCAGGGCCTTTTGCAATGGAGTGCGATCCTCCTGCCGCCGGAGCCGCTGTTCGACAATGTGAGCGCGCCGCGCGGCGCGGCCGTGATTTTTTTTGCGACTGTCAACCTTGTAGCGGCGGTCGGGTTGTGGCTAGCGACGCCTTGGGGCGGCGTGATTTGGCTTTTGGGCGCGATCGCGCAAATCTTAGTTGCCGTGGCGCTGCCGGGGTTCTTTTCGATGCTCTGGATCGGCGCCGATATTGTCTTGATCGTTATCTATTTCGTCTTGATGTGGCGGGCCGGCCACGCAGGCACGCCGCCGCGATCGGCGTAGAGATATTCAACCTTGGCCGGCCAACCGGGCGGGGCGGACAACTTTGGCGATGCGGCCATCATACTCCGGCAGTCCTATCGGCTGGGCCTCGACGAACGTTTCCAGCTGACGATCGCGAGGCCTTTTGCCGGATCAAGCACCTGCCGCTGGCCGTGGTCGAGGCCATGGCTTGCAAGCACTTCCTCCGGAGTCCGCGTCGGCACCTCGGGAAAGATCGGTCGCCCCCCGGGCAGTCGCACATCGGGCGCTCGCGACAGGTGGAAAACGTCATAACGGTCCAGGAACATCCCGAACACGTCCGTACCGCCAATGATGCCAACGCTGCCGTCCGGCGTCCCAAGCAAAGCCAAGGCTTGCTCGAACGAAGCACCCGCCGGGTTCCAGAACAGCGCCTTTTTATTCGACGGGTCGGCCGCGATGGCCGGGACTTGCCGGGTCAGGATCAGCCGGCGGCGCAAATAGGAACACGGTTGTCGCTCATAGGAGTGGCGCCCATGCACCACCACATCGACCCCGTCGAGCCCGCGCTCGAAGAAACGCTGGTCGGCCTCGAACTTGAGCGAGTCCGGCATGGTACCCGCGGCATTCGCGAGCATGCCATCCTCGGAGACGATGGCATACCCTTCGATTCGACAAGGACGGGGCATGGGAATCATTCTCCGGCGCAGCTTATTGCCAGGCGGCATGTCTCGACAAGGCTACCGGTCCGCGGCAATGCGCGGCGTCGGCCGCGAAGAGCGGTCAATCCTTGTTTCGCCGCGCCGCGCAATGCGGCACCGGATCGGTTTCCAGCAGGCCGTAAAGCAAATGATCTTGCCAGACCCCGTTGATCCGCAGATAGGCCCGCGCGTGCCCCTCCCTGGTAAATCCCGTCCGTTCCAATAGTTTCCTCGAGGCTACGTTATGGGGCAGGCACGAGGCTTCGATCCGATGGAGCCGGAGGGTGGTAAAAGCGTAGCCGGTCACCGCCCTGAGCGCGACCGACATGAAGCCTTGCCGGGCATATGGCGCGCCGATCCAATACCCGAGCATTGCCGCCTGCACGACGCCGCGTCTGATCTGCCCCAGGCTGAGACCGCCGACAAGCCCATTATCGTCGTCGCGAAAGATCAAGAAAGGGTAGGCTTCGTCGTTGGCGATCTCCTGCTGATTGTGGCGCAATCGGCGCCGGAACGCGGCGCGCGTTAGATCGTCGGCCGGCCAGGCCGGCTCCCACGGCGTCAAAAACGAGCGGCTTTGGGCACGCAAATCCGCCCAGGCCTCAAAGTCGCGCATCTCCGGCGGCCGAAGACAGATCCCCTCGCCGCGCACCAGAGGTGCGGCATGACTGGCTGGAGAGAGACGGAAGAGAGCCATGAAGCCGCTCCTTCAGATGCCGCCCAGGCGCAGCGCGACCTGCTCGGGCGTAAAAACCTTGGCGACCGGACCGATCGCCGCGACGGTTGGCGCCGAGCGGAGCGCGCGCGCGCCAGCGGCGCGGATTTGGGCAACATCCAGGCGATCGATCGCCGCAATGATTTCATCGCGGGTGAGGATGCGGTCGAAGGCGATCAATTGCCGGGCAATCTGTTCGCAGCGGGCGGCGGGGGATTCGAGCGCCGCGAGGAGCGACACTTTCATCTGCGCCTTGGCCCGCCGGACCTCGGTGCCGCTCAGGTCCGAGGTCGCCTGGCCCAGGCAGTCGAGCGCAACGGGCATCAATTCGGCGGCATGCTTCGCGCTCGTCGCGGCATAAAAGCCAAACACCCCTGTGTCGGAATATCCCCAATGAAAGGCATGGATGGAATAGGCGAGTCCGCGCGCCTCGCGCACCTCCTGGAACAGGCGAGAGGACATCCCGCCGCCGGCCGCGTTCGCGAAAATCTGCATGGCGTAAAAATCCTCATGCGCGTAAGCGATGCCTTCGAAGCCGATGGCGATATGGGCCTGTTCGAGCCGCCGCCTCAAGCGCTTTTCGCCGCCCCGGTAGAGCGCCCGCGCGGTTCCGTTTTCGATGCCTCGCGCCGGAAGGTTTGCGAAGCGCCGCGCGGCCTCGTCGCAAAGCGAAGCGTGCTCGACCGCTCCGGCGGCGCCGATCACCGTCGCGTCCGCGCGATAGTGAGTCGCGAGATAGGCGCTGATCGCATCCCTGCCGAACCCCGAAACTTGCTCCCTTGTTCCGAGGATCGGCCGCCCAATCGGCTGATCCGGGAACGCGGCGGCGTTCAGCATTTCGAAGACGAGATCGTCGGGCGTGTCTTCGACGGCGCCGATTTCCTGCAGAATAACGCCTTTTTCGCGTTCGAGCTCCGAGCTGTCGAAGGTGCTTTCGGTCAAAATATCGGCGAGGATATCGAGCGCGAGCGGAACGTCTCCGGCCAAGACATGGGCGTAATAGGCGGTATGTTCGGTGCTCGTCGCGGCGTTGAGATCGCCGCCGACGGTCTCGATCTCCTCGGCTATGTCGCGCGCCGAGCGCCGCCGCGTGCCCTTGAACGCCATATGTTCGAGAAGATGCGACAAGCCGTGCTCGTTCGTTCGTTCGTGGCGCGATCCGGCCCCGACAAAGACGCCGAGTGAGGCAGTCTCAAGGTGCGCCATGCGATCGGTGGCAATCCTCAGGCCGGACGGCAAAGTGGTGATTTCGACGCTCATGGCGCGGCCCGGTTCGATGCGCGCGCGGCGCGGGCAAGGATAAAACGCTCGATTTCGCGCTGGTCGTTGGGCAAAACCGAAAACTTCTCCTTTCGTTCGAAAAGACCGGCAAGATGGCCAGGCAAATCCGGCCGCATTCCTGTCGCGTGCGTACTGGCGGCGGGAAATTTGGCGGGATGGGCGGTGCCCAGGACAACGAGCGGGCTCTCGGATGCGGCCGCCTTTGCCTGTCGCGCGGCGCGCAGGCCGACGGCGGTGTGAGGGTCCGCGAGGAAGCCGGTTTCCCGCCAGCTTTGGGCGATCTCCCGCGTGGTTTCGGCCTCGGTTACGCGGAACGCTTCGAACTCGGCGCGAATAGCATGAAGCGGGCCGGGCGGAATCGTAAACCCCCGCGATTGCCGCAACCCCGCCATCAAGCGGCAAAGCGCGCCCGCATCCCGTCCATGCGCTTCGAAAAGGAGACGTTCGAAATTGGACGACACTTGAATGTCCATCGAGGGCGATTGCGTTGGCTGAACCGTTTGCACGACGTGGTCGCCGCTCGCCAGCGTGCGAGTGAGAATATCGTTGGAATTCGTCGCGATCACCAGCCGGTCGATCGGAAGTCCCATGCGTTTGGCCATCCAGCCGGCCAAGATATTGCCGAAATTGCCGGTCGGCACGATAAACGAAATCTTCCGGTGCGGCCCGCCAAGGACGGCCGCGCCGGTAAAATAGTAGACCGTCTGGAAAAGGATGCGCGCGAGATTGATCGAATTCACCCCGCAAAGATTAAGCTCGTCGCGCAACGCTTTATGATTGAACATATTCTTGACGCAAGCTTGCGCGTCGTCGAAAGTGCCTTCGAGCGCGATGGTGTGAATGTTGCCGGCCTCGGCCGTCGTCATTTGGCGGCGCTGC
>JBATYB010000195.1:0-7997 GCA_049673825.1 Methylocella sp.
GCCTAAGAACCGCAAAAGCGCCCTGGGCAAGTGCTTTCTCGGCGATACGTTCTGAATACAGCCAGAAGAAGATGAACCCTGAGAGGCAAAAAAACAAACGAACCGCTAGATAACCTTTTTCATAGAAAACATAAAGAACTTCAAACATGGGCTGCTGCTCAATGGAAAACGACACCCCCAGTTTGTTGAGTGGCAGAAAAAAATGTTGCCAATGCCAAAGCACCACACTGAGCGCGGCCACGCCGCGCAGCACATCAAGAGAGTAAAAGTGACTTGTGGATATTCTCTTTGCCATGCAAAGCCTTCCGTTAGTATTGT
The DNA here is from genome assembly GCA_049673825.1 of Methylocella sp. Classification (GTDB taxonomy): domain Bacteria; phylum Pseudomonadota; class Alphaproteobacteria; order Rhizobiales; family Beijerinckiaceae; genus Methylocapsa. The sequence goes on from JBATYB010000195.1 coordinate 319, forward strand.
GAGCTGGTTTTGCACCAAAGCCGACATTCCACGGATAGCGGGCGGTGTCAGGTCGTTCTACTTCGGTTCCACGCTCATGGCAATAAGCCAAAACAAGTGTATAATGTCTATATGGGGAAGGCGATGGGGAACATCAGGAACGACGTCCCCCATCGTTGGTAAAGCGGGCACCTAAACGATGACGAGTCTGCTCTGCTCGGATGTGTAATCTTTCTGCCACGCTCCAAAGTCCGGGAAAGAGCCGGCATCGATTGGCTGGGGTGCGAAGTGGACTCTACGGATTTGAGATGCCCTGCGATGTTCGGACGCTTGCAAATGGTTTGTTGGCTCGGCCAATTACCGCGCTATGACGGGAGCTTGCCGTCGGGGGTCACCTTGTCGATGGCCTGCGGCAGATGTTGCGCCAGCAATTCGGCGAGTTTGTCGGCGGGAAGGCCCATCTTGGCGGCCAGCTCCTTCACCGTGTCGGAGCCGAGCGCCTGATGAATCTGATCCGCCGTGATCGGCAAATTCTGTCCCTGCGAAATCCACGACTTCATGGTATCGCCGAAGCCATTCTTCTGGAATTGGCTGACGACGTTTTGCAAGCCGCCTTGCTTTTCGATGAAGCTGTTGAGAAGCGTCGTTGTTCCGGCGCCGATGACGCCGCCCAGAATTCCGTCGAAAATGCCCATATGATCCTCCTAAGCGTACATCCCTCGAATAATGGGGCTTGAACCCTTGGCCGAGAGCCACCCGATGACCAGATTTCGAGGCCGAGATTACCGCCGTGGGCGAGCCATGGCAAGCGCAATGGCCTTGTCATCGAAGGTGGGAGGTTGCCCGCGAAACCACACTTGCCGCGATCGCTAATGCGAGGCGGGAAAAATAGCGGCATAATATCGCGGCGGCGAGTTTGTTGACTTGGCGCGAGGCGTGCTGTTAAGAAGCCGCCAAGGGCCGCTGCGGAACACGCGCCGCGTCCAGGGGATGGGGTGCCCCCTTAACCGCCTACAAGGCTGATGACTCCTGCATCGTAACGTCAATTCGGCGGGCGGTTTTGCTGTCTCGCCAGCAGGAGGAAGCCCCAAATGGATCAAAACCTAACCATATTCCTCGCGCCCATTCTCATCATCGGGGGCGGCGGCCTCGTCGCCTTCGGCGGCCTGACCTTATTTGGTCTCGATTTAGTCTTTAAGACCAGAACCCAAGCTATTCTAGGAATCTGTGCTGGTCTTGTGCTCCTTGGCGTGCTGGAAATCCGATTCTATGCGTCGGGCGCATCTTTTTTCGAAAACCAGAAAGTCGCGGTTGGCTACTGTCACATTGAGGCGGAAAAAGCGAATCCGGGCCAGCGAGGCACCCAAAGCGATGCCCTCAACAAATCGATTGCCGCGTGTTTGCGCAAAGAGGGATATGAATGGAGCCCCGGCCACCGGCGGTGCAAAGAGGCGCCGCTTGCGATGAACGAATATTGTTATCTCCCAACCGCATTTTTCAGCCGGCTGATCACCGAAACGCAGCTGTTATTTGAGTGACGCCGCAAGCCGCGCCCGGCCGGACGCATTGCTAACTTGCGGGCCACAACGCACTACTTAATGATCATCTCTTTCGCGGCCACGATAGTCTCCGTCACCCGTGACTGGAGAGACGCATGAAATCATCTCATCTTCAACGACGCCGGCCGCTCGCGTCCCATTTTTCGATTGGCTCGCCGGAGAAACGCGCGGCGGCCTTTGCGATGGAACGCCCGGAGATCTTTAAGCGAGGCGCAATTTCGGCCAAGGGAACCAAAACGAAAGCGCGTTCGAAAAGATCCTTATGCGGCAAATTCAATTGGGCATGCGCGAAAGACGCATCGCCGTGGAAAAGAATATCGATGTCGATGAGGCGCGGCCCCCAGCGAATCGACGGTTTCCGGCCCATGTCGATCTCGACCGCATTGGCCGCGGCAAGTAGTTCGAGCGGCGGCAGGCGCGTTTCAGCCACCGCGCAGGCATTGGCGAAAAAGTCCTGCTCCACATACCCCCAAGGCGCGGTCCGGTAGATCGACGAAACCGCACTCAGCCGGACAATGCCGCGCTCCTCCAGCAGCTCCAGCGCCCGTGCGATGTTGCCTGCCTTGTCGCCTATATTGCTCCCCAGCCCGAGACCGGTGTTGGTCAGCGGGCCGGATCCCAAAAGGTCAGCGGCGGGCGATGGCATCGAAGACCTTAAAAGCGGCGGCGTGTTCGGACACATCGTGAACCCGGAAAATGGAGGCGCCGTTGGCGGCCGCCGCGAGATTGGCGGCGAGCGTGCGAACGAGGCTTGTCTCGACCGGCGTGGAGGTAGCGGCAAGCAGCGACTTGCGCGAAGCCCCGACGAGGATCGGCAGGCCGTAGTCCTTCAGCGCGGCAAGATTGGCCAAGGCCGTGAAATTTTGCGCCCGGCTTTTGCCGAAGCCGATGCCGGGATCGAGAATGATACGTGCGGGGGGAATACGAGCGGCTTCCGCAAGACGCAGCGATCTTTCGAAGAAGCGGCGCATGTCCGCGACGATGTCAAGATCGGGATCGACGCCGTCGCGATTGTGCATCAGCACCACTGCCGCGCCGGTTTCGGCGACCGTGTCCGCCATGGCGGGATCTTTCTGCAATCCCCAAACATCGTTGACCAAGCTGGCGCCGAGTTCCGTTGCGCGGCGCGCGACCTTGGCTTTGGATGTGTCGATCGAAAACGGAACGTCGATGGAACTCGCGAGCTTGCCGAAAATGGGTTCGAGGCGGGCGAGTTCCTCTTCCGACGCGACGGGCGTATGGCCTGGGCGGGTGGATTCCGCCCCCACGTCGATAATGTCGGCGCCATCCGCCGCGAGTTTTTCCGCCTGTTGCATGGCGGCATCGAGGCTGAAGAATTTGCCGCCGTCGGAGAAGGAATCGGGCGTTATGTTCAGGATGCCCATGATGACGGACCTCGTGCCCAAGAGCCCGAGAAACCGGTCGCGGCGCTCGATCATGGCGAGACGATCGATTTGCGAGATGGATGCCCGGCTTTCGTCAATCATTGGCTCGACGTTCCTCGATCGAGGGAGGACGAATGACGTTGTTGTGCGGGAGGTTGCCGCGTCTTAACCCGGCGCGGCTCCTGGCGCGGATATTACGCGGGGAAGAAGATTTCTCCCTTTCCGAGCGCCGCCATGTCTCCGGCGAAACGGACAAGCGAGCGGGATAGAAGCCTCGCGGCGGCGCGGCTTTCCGGGCGCAGCAGGCCCGCAAAAACGCTGGCGAAAGCCAAATCATGCACACCGCAATCGACGAACGCCGGTCCCAGCTCGGGCGGGTTTGCAAGCACGATCGTGCCCCGCCGCATGAGGTAACAGGGCAGGCTGCCGCATTCCCCGAGCACGATCAGCGTTCCGGCGACCATCCGGCTTCCCGGATAATCGCCGGCGGACCCTTCGATCACAATGGTTCCGCGGCGCAGGCGGTCGCCCGCGCGCTCGCCCGCACGGCCACGCACGATCAACAACCCCCCGGTCATGCCCTCCATCTCGCCGTCCTGCGGCGCGCCGAGAAAGCCGCCGGCATCGCCGGCGATCTCGAGCCTGCCTCCGGACATGGCGGAGCCCGCGAAAGGTCCGCAATCGCCCGTCGCGACGAGATTGCCGCCGCTCATGTTGCGGCCAAGCGATTTGCCGCAATCGCCTTCGATGATGATTTCTCCAGCCTTCATATCCATGCCGATATTGTCGAGGCGCACTGATCCGCCCTCAAACCGGATCGATTCCGCGCCGCCGGACCGTATTTTAAAAATATCGCCGGCGGCGATCGTTTCGCGGGTGGTCTGCAAGTCTATCGCGGCGATGTCCTTGGCTGATTTCCCTTCAAGCAGATGCGGGACGAGAGGGGCGAGATCGAGCCTTTGATCGGGCTCTTGCTTAAGGGTGAGGACGAGCGGTTTCACGGCAAAAGATCCTTCAGGTGAAAATGGAAGGGGCCGAGCTTGCCGCCGTAATTGCCGGCGCCGACGCGCACCGCGCCATGTTCCGGCCCGAGCTTCACGATTGCCGCAAGGCCGGCTCGCATCGCTCCCGCGACAGCTTCTTCCGTCAAACCGTCGATGACCATCTCGAGGACACAGCCGACATCCTCGTCGAGACTTGTCGCCACCGCTCCGCGCAGGGTCGGGCAATAAGCGTCGTTGGTCGAAGCCAGCATGGCTTTGTATTTGGAGCCGACCTTCGAGCCGGACCGCACGATGCCGCCTGGGAAAGGCAGAATGACGCCCTCGACGCCGTTCATCGCCGCGACGGCAAGTTCCGCCGCGCGCAGGGTGGTCTCGGGGGTCGCGCCCATGAGCAGGAGATTGCCGCCGCCGACCGCCTTTTTGGTGAGCCCCGTCGTCGCCTCGCAAAGGAACTCGCCGTCCATGACCGGAATGCGCCAGAAATGCCGGTCGCCGAACTTCTTCGATACCTGCCAGCCATCGCCAAAATAGCGGATCGAATCGCCGATCGGCAATCTGTCGGCGCCGTCGAGATCGGCGAAACAAGCGGATCCGGGCGATGTCAGGACGCATTGGCCGACGCGGTTGACGAGCTGGGTCTGCAACGTGTCGGTCGACATGGCAAAAACGAGGACGCGAACGCCGGGGCGCCGGTCCGGCGTGCTTTTGCCAGGGCGCTCGCAATCAATACCCGCTTCGGCGCCGCAGCCGATGACGGAGGTCGCAAATCCGGTCATGGTAACGGCCGCCTGCCTTGCCCAGCGGCGATTGGGCGCGGTGATCAGGACCGCCGTGCCGCGCATGGGGAAGGCTTCAGCAAATGAATCGTCGATCCGGACGCCGTTTTTTTTCATCGGGCGCATGCGACCTCCCGGAACGTCCCGGCACGCGGAAGGAGATTCTCCTTGACCGCGAACAGATCGCGGGAATTGCCAAAATGACGGTCGTAATAGCCGGCAAGGCGGCGGTCGATCGCTCTGTCATAGCCGGGATTGACCTTGAGCGCCTTGCCCCAGCGATAATGGGTGACCCGCCCGTCGCGCACGACGAGATCGCCATCCTTGAAAACAAGATGGGCAAATCGAAACATTTTCGCCAGATCCTTGCCGGGCGAATAGACGGCCACGTCCGCTAATCCGCCTTCGCCAAGATGGCCGCGATCCTTGAGGCCGAGCAGCTTAGCTGGCGCGGCACGGGTCATGACGGCGATTTCGTTGAGATTGTATTCGCGCGCGATCGACGGCAGCGTCGTCATGGCGACGGCGTCTTGCGGCAGACGCGCGATGGCCGCGGCGCGGGCGTCGCGGCTCATGATCAACGCGAAAATTTCCGGATAGGTCGTGAAGGGCGCGCCATTTGGATGATCGGTCGTGAAAAAAACCTGCCACGGATCATCGATCAGCATGAACAATTCCAGCCCGCAGGCCCATTGCACGGCATTGACGAAATCGTTCTCGCGATAGAGGTAGGGAACGATGCCGCCGCCATTGCCGTCGCCATCGTGGATCACGGATTTTTTTGGCCGCGCCGTTTCGGCGCCGTTGAACTGGCGCAGCACGTCGGCCGAAACGGTGACCGTTTGCCGGAACATGATTTGGCCGACATCGACGGTGACATTCGGCGCGGCGTTGACGGCCGCGGCGAGTTCGGCGGCGGCGGAAGAAAAGCCCTTCTCGCCTTCGCTGCCGTAAGCGTAGAATTGCAGATGAGCGAAGTGCAAGCGTTCGCCCCGCGCGGCCTCGATCGTCGCAAGCGCGGTCGAGACATTGCCCGGAATGCCGAGATTGTTGGCGTGCAGATGCAATGGATGCGGGATTTTGAGATCTTGGACCGCCCGCTGCAAGGATTCGACGATCTGGCGTGATGTGAGGCCGTAGAAGGGCACCACGTCGTCGAGGCTGAACGTCCGCGCATTGTATTTGAAAGCGGTCGCGCCGCCGGCATTGATGCATTTGACGCCGAGGCCGTTGCTTGCTCCGAGGGTGGATGCGACGTAATCGGCCACCGCCGCCGGTCCTTCCCCGTCGCGCAACAGAGACAACAGGAAATCGTCATTGCCAAGGACGGTAAGCGTCCCCTTGTCGATGATTGGAATGTCGGAGAGCTCGAGATGCGCCTGGAGCGCCTGATGCGGCACGATGGCCGGCTCGATCACGGTGGTGAAACCCATGGAGGCATAAATGGCGCCGGTTTCGAACGTCGACCATTTGGCGGTGGAAAGCGGCAACGCGGGAGGGTTCGGCAAATGGTTCTGATGTTTTTCGGGAAGCAGCAGGCGCGCGGTGTTCACATTGCCGCCGGCGATATGGGAATGAATATCGATGGCGCCCGCCATCACGATCTTGCCGGAGACGTCGTGCACTTCATCCGCCGGCCTGCCCGGCGGCGCCGCGGCGATGTGGTCGTCCTCGATCCAAAGATCGGCGATTTCGTCACGTCCGTTCATCGGATCGACGATGTGGCCGCCTTTCAGAAGGGTCAGCATTTAGGCGCCCCCCCGAGGTGCTTCGCGATTTCGCTAACGACCGCTTCTACCGAAGGTGCTTGGCTTGGATGCGATGCCTTGCGGGCGACAAGCGAACCCGTCTCCCGCGCGAATTCCGCCGCGTCATGATCTATCCCAGGGCAGCCGATTTCGATGCGCACCTTTGGCTCTTGCGCGAAAGCCGTTTGCGGAGAGGCGAGCGCGATGAGCGGAATATTTTGCTTCCATTGCGGCGCCTCGACGCCATAGGCGGAGATCCACAGCGCGGCATCGGCTTCGCCGCTCTCGATCATGCGCGTTGCGTCGAACCGCCATGTGTCATGCTCGGGATAGCCGCGGCCGAAGGATGTCCGCATCGGGAACCCGGTCATCCAGCCCGACGTCTGCACCACGCCCGACGCGTTGGAATCGCAGCCGAGAGGCAGCCCCGAAAAACGTGTCGTCTTGTTGAGATCGCGGATCAGGCCATGCAGCATTTCGATCGACAGGCTATCGAGCGAATCGCCGCCCCAGACCGCGACGCCAAAACGCGCATTCTTAAGAACTTCCGCGAATTCGTCGAGCTTGCGCCGCGCGCTTTTGGCGCAACTTACCTGCCTGCCGGCGGCGCGGGCACGCAGGGCGGCGAGCGTCGTGTGCAGATTCGAAGAGTCAAGGGTTTCGATCCTCGGCCCGTCCGCCTTTGCGCCGCGTCCGGGCGCGATCCGCAACAGCTTGCGCGGCTCGCGGGCAAGATCGAAAGGCGGGATTTCGGCCGGCGACAGACGCTCCATCATCGCTGGCCAGACCCGGGTCAAATCCTTTCCGATGAAGAGCAAGACATCGGCGCGCAGGCGCGCCTCGTTCGGCGTCGTGAACATCAGGCCGGCCTGGCGCATGACGTCGAGGTCCGCGAAAATCCGCGCGGAATACATGTGATCGTAGGCGCCGCGAAGCCTTTCGGCGAGCAGAATTGACGCGCGGGCGCCCGCGACATCGGTGCCAAGGCCGGCGATGACTGGAAGCCGCGCGGCCGACAATATCTCCGCCGCGCGCTCGGCCGCCGCCGCAAGCAACGCAGGCTTACCGTTTATCCGGGCCTCATTCATGGCTCACCCCAGCCTCTCCTCCCGGCCGCCGTGGCGCGGCGTGTTGGTCTCGGCGATCCTACGATAACTGCGCGGTTTCCGGCCTGCGCGCGGCGCCGCCCCCGACGCAAGCTCACGGCTACGTCATGCCGCCGATCCGT
>JBATYB010000196.1:0-1806 GCA_049673825.1 Methylocella sp.
AGGTAACCCCGCGTTTCACGCGTGCCATGGCTGCTCTCCGGATTGATCATGAAACGACAAACGGCCGGTGGGGACCTTCAGCCGTTCGGCAGGGAGAATCGTACGATCTTGTCGCCATCGCTCTTGAACAGCACGGCGGTGCCGCGCAGATTCCGGATCTGCTTATTGGTCCGTTTGATCATTCCGTGGCGCTTGCCCCTCTGCGCATAGAGCACCTTGCCTGTCGCGGTGATCTTGAAACGCTTCTTCGCGGCGGATTTGGTTTTCAGTTTGGGCATTTTGCTTAAGTCTCCGTCGGGCGGCAAGCGTCCAAAATATGCCCCCTGAGCGGAACATTTGATCCCGCCCCCGTTTCTCGACAACAAGAGAGCATGGCGAAACGAGCGAAAAGAACCGCCACGGCAGCCCTTCAGCCGGGCGGTTCGGAACCGCGCCTTATAAGCGAAGCGACAAAAAAAGCAAGGCTCGCGAACAAGGCGAAATGCAGTTGGCGGCCAAGCCGCGTTCAACCTGCTATCGCCGCGCGGCCGGCGAAGCCGCCGAAACGTTCCAGTCCACCCGTCGCGAACATGGCCCTCCTTCGCCGTGGGCTGCGGCGCCGGGTCATTTGGCAGGCGGATTTGCGGCGGGACGTTCGACGTGGCCGCCGAATTTGAAACGCATCGCCGACAACAGCTTGTCGCCGAACGTGTGCTCCTCGCGCGAACGAAACCGCGCGAACAGCGACGCGGCGAGAACGTTGACAGGGACCGCCTCTTCGACCGCCGCATCGACGGTCCAGCGGCCTTCGCCCGAATCCTCGACCGCGCCGGTGAAATTTGCAAGGTTGGAGTCGTCGGCGAGCGCCATGGCTCCAAGATCGAGAAGCCAGGACGAAATAACGCTGCCGCGCCGCCAGACTTCGGCGATATCGGCGAGATCCAACGCGAAACGCCCGGTTTCGGGAAGGCCCGCACCGGCCTTGCCGCGCAAGATGTCGAAACCCTCGGCATAGGCCTGCATCAGGCCATATTCGATGCCGTTGTGGATCATCTTGACGAAATGGCCAGCGCCCGCTGGCCCCGCGTGGATGTAGCCGTGTTCAGGACGGGGGTCCCGCGCGTTCCTGCCAGGCGTCCGCGCGATGGCGCCAAGGCCCGGCGCCAGGGCCTTGAAAATCGGATCGAGGTGATCGACCGCCGCCTTCGGCCCGCCGATCATCATGCAATAGCCGCGCTCGAGGCCCCATATTCCGCCAGAGGTGCCGACATCGACATAGGCGATGGTCTTGGATTCGAGCGTTTTTGCACGCCGGATGTCGTCCTTATAAAACGTATTGCCGCCGTCGATCAGAATATCTCCCGCGCTCAACAAGCCGCTCATCGCATCGATCATGCTTTCGGTGACTGCGCCGGCGGGGAGCATGATCCACACCGGGCGGGGAGCCTCAAGTTTCCTGACCAAATCCGCTAAATCCGGCGCAGGCGTCAGACCCTCGGCCGCGAGTTCCGCGACCGGTCCTGCCGTCCGGTTGTAAACGACGCATTGATGTCCGGCGCGATGGAGCCGCCGCGCGATATTGCTTCCCATCCGGCCGAGGCCAACCACACCCAGTTGCATTGTCAACCTCCTTACTATTCGGCGTGGGTTTCTTCCCGTATATACCTAATGCGATGATCCGGCACAGGCGATGTTCGGGCGGAGAGGGTGCGATGGATGAAGTTTTCAAGGAGTTCGTCGACAAGGCCCCCGACATCATCGGCAAAGCGGCTCAAAGCCCGTTGGGGGTCGTTTCCTTAAGCGTCCTCGTATTGGGCACCTTAGCAT
>JBATYB010000197.1:0-3193 GCA_049673825.1 Methylocella sp.
GCCTTCCAGCATCTCTACAACCACTTCAGGCCGCATGGCGCTCTCGACGGCAAAACCCCAAACCAGTATCTTCAAATCTGCCGAGACCGGAATGCCTCTCCGTCTCATATGTGCTGAGCCCGGACAACCCCTGTTCATGGGGCGGCGGCGGTGCTATCGTTTCGGCTGCGCGGCAACGCCGGAGGGAGGGACCGATGGGGGCGGTCGAGCATCTCAAGACCTTGTGCTGCCTCGGGCTCAAGCCCGAGAGCGCGATGCTCGCGGTTACGCCTCTGCTGCATGAGATCGTTCCGCATGGCTGGACGCGCATGGCACTCATGGAGCCGGATGCCGCGATGGGCCGTGGCTATTCCGAAAACCCCGAAGCCGGACCGGTACTCCGCGAGCGTATGTGGAGGTTCATGGATGATCCAACCAGCCCTTGGTCCATGTGGATGCCTTACGTCCAAGCGATTGGGATCGGCTGGACTTTGCATATGCAAGGCCGACGCTGGCTAGATATCGGCTGGTATCGGGAAGTAGAGGCGCTGATCGATGCCTGCTGGCTACTCGACGCCATGATCGGCGACACCGGCCAGCCTCTCGCTTTTATTGTGTTGTCCCGCCCTCGCAGCGCGCGTCCCTTCACGGTGGACGACGTTCAGCGTCTCGACCTGCTGCGACCCTGGCTCGCGCACGCATTCCGGCGGTCTAATTCCCATAATGCGCGCCAGGAGGATGAGACGTCAATCAGCACGGCAGGAGCACCGGTGCGAAGCGGCCAGATGATTTTGACGGCTGACGCAAAGCTCGTCTACCAGACCGCCGGCCTCGAATGGCTGCTCAAAATTCTCATGGGAGAGTCGGGCAATTACATGCGCTTCGCGCCCGCCCGCGAGAGCCTGCCCGCGCCGGTTCTGAAGCTTCTCCGGCAGATCACGGGTGCAGCGAACGGCACCTCCAACGCGCCGCCGCGCATCCGGATTTCGACCGCTTATGGCGTTCTCACGCTCGAAGCCGAATGGCTTGTGCCAGCGGGCGCGCTTCCAGAAGACGCCGCGAGGGATCCGAATAGCTGTCTCATATCGGTGACGATCGAACTCCACGAACCCGTCATTGCCCATGCGGCGCGGGCGCTGCGGGAAAGCGGCGCGACGCCGGCGCAGGTGAAAGTCGGCATTCACCTTGCCCTTGGCAAGACGAAACCTGTGATCGCGGACGAACTTGGCGTCCAAGTCTCCTCTGTCGCGGATCTCACGAGAAGGCTCTATCAGACTCTCGATGTTCACAATTCCGCCGAGCTAGGCACGAAAATCTGGCTGGACCAAAAACAAAACGAAGCGCGCCAATATTTGCGGCGCGCCGGATAAGATTCTCCGGGGCCACCCACTCGGGACTCTCCCCTTGCCGCCGAGCGCTCCGCTTGCGACATTGCGGACTAAGTCCTGCTCCTTGCCGCCGTCTCGCGCCACTCGCTCGCAGGTAACATGCGGTCAACAATGGCCGCCAGCTTGAAACCGGCAAGGATGCTCATTACCTAAGTGGACATTCCTCGCGGGGGTTCGATGATCACGAGCAAGCTCACCACCAAGGCGCAGACGACGATCCCGCAACCGGTTCGCGCCGCTCTCCGCCTAACGGAAGGCGACGAGCTCGCCTACGAAATCCTTGGCGATCGCGTCATTCTCACCAAGGCCGGTGCCGGAGCGATCGACGATCCCTTCGCGGCCTTTGGGGAATGGGACCGCAAAGCCGACCGGGCGGCTTATGCCAAGCTTTAGGCACGGCGATGTCGTCCGCGTCACGTTTCCATATACCGATCGATCGACACGGCAGCACCGTCCGGCGCTGGTATTGTCTAAGGGCGGAATCGGCGAGGGGAATGACCTGCTTTGGGTCGCGAAGATCACCAGCGCCGAAAACCGCGCACGGCCGGGCGATGTGCCGTTTGGCGAACAGTTTCGAAAGGCGGGACTGCCCGCGCCCTCCGTCATCCGGTCTTGCAAGCTCGCCACGATCGAGGCCCGCCGTGCCCAACCGCTTGGGCGCATCGCGCCGGCCTTGATGCGCGAAGTGGAGGCTGCGCTTCGGGGATATTTGGGTGTTCAATAGAAACCGCGCGGCGAAAATGGGTCTTGGACCGGATCGCACGGCGGCACGAAAGCTTCGGCAGCTTTGTTCTCCGCCCCTTGCCGCCTAGCCCCCCTGTTGCTACATAGCAGCCCTTAACCCCGGCGCCGCCCGCATTCGGGCAATCAGGAGCGGGCAATCAGGAGAACGAATGGTATCCACCAACGCCTACGCGCCGTCGCGCGAGGATTTCGCGGCGCTGCTCGATGAGAGCTATAGCAAAAACGAGGCCTTTGAAGGCTCGGTCATCAAGGGGCGTGTCGTCGCCCTCGAAAAAGATGTCGCCGTCATCGATCTCGGTCTGAAGACCGAAGGCCGCGTCCCGCTCAAGGAATTTCAAGGGCCGGGGCGCGAAGGCAAGCTCACCGTCGGCGACGAGGTCGAGGTTTATCTTGAGCGGATCGAGAACGCGCTCGGCGAGGCGGTCATTTCGCGCGACAAGGCGCGGCGCGAGGAAAGCTGGGTCAAGCTCGAAAAGGCTTTCGAGAAACAAGAAAAGGTCGAAGGCATCATCTTCAACCAGGTCAAGGGCGGCTTCACCGTCGATCTCGACGGTGCCGTGGCGTTCTTGCCGCGCAGCCAGGTCGATATCCGCCCGATCCGCGACGTGACGCCTTTGATGCAGACGCCGCAGCCCTTCCAAATCCTGAAAATGGACCGCCGCCGGGGCAATATCGTCGTCTCCCGCCGAACCGTGCTCGAGGAATCCCGCGCCGAGCAACGCAATGAGATCGTCGCCAACCTCGCGGAAGGTCAGGTGATCGACGGCGTGGTGAAGAACATCACCGATTACGGCGCCTTCGTCGATCTCGGCGGCATCGACGGGCTCCTCCACGTGACCGATGTCGCCTGGCGGAGAGTCAATCATCCGACCGAGGTTTTGGCGATCGGCCAGACGGTGCGGGTAAAAATCATCAAGGTTAATCACGAAACCCATCGCATCTCGCTCGGCATGAAGCAATTGCTCGAGGATCCCTGGCAAGGCATCGAGGCGAAATATCCGGCCGGCGCGCGGTTCCAGGGCCGGGTGACGAACATCACCGACTATGGTGCCTTCGTCGAGCTCGAGCCGGGGATCGAAGGC
>JBATYB010000198.1:0-8258 GCA_049673825.1 Methylocella sp.
CGACGGGACTTCGGAATAACGGCATATTTTGCTATCAAAGACTATAAAATTTGTGGATATTTGCGAGCCGGCTCAGTATTGTCGCCGGTTGTATCCGTTTGCACGGCAAATTGCCGGTCGAGGTTGGACTAATGCTCACGAAAAAAGGAAAATATGGTCTGAAGGCGATGGTTCACCTTGCCGGACGCCCGGTGGGCGAGGCGACGCTCGTGAACGACATCGCCAATGCGAATGAAATTCCGAAAAAATTTCTCGACACGATTCTCGGCGAGCTGCGCAATGCCGGCTTCGTTTTTTCAAAAAAGGGCAAAGGCGGCGGCTACTCGTTGGCCCGGCCAGCGGATGAAATCAAGGTGGGCCATATCGTTCGCGTCCTTGATGGGCCACTCGCTCCCGTCGCCTGCGTCAGCAAGAATTCCTACCGGCGCTGCGAGGATTGCGCCGACGAGCTACATTGCTGTGTCCGTCTCGTCATGCTCGAAGCCCGCAACGCGGTCGCGACCGTGCTCGACAATCGCACGCTCGCGGAGATGCGGGCGCTGGCCGGCAAAGACGAAGAAAATCTGTTGCATTGCATTTGACGCTTAAAGTCCCGGCGGAACGATGAAGCCCGCCCGGCGCGCCGCCCCCTGCAAATTTTCATCTCGCGTGATCAAAACCGGGTCAACCCAAGCGAACGGACCGGACGGCGCCGTCGAGGAGCCGGTCGATCGCCGAGGCGACGGCATCGACCGGCGCCATCCCATCGACCGTTTTCAGGACCCCCTTTTTCGCATAAAAATCAGCGACGGGCGCCGTCTCGGCGTGATAGGCGTCGAGCCGGGTGTTGAACGCTTCCGGGGTGTCGTCGGCGCGCACCGTTCCGCCGCACGCGAGGGTATCGCTCGCGCGCTTGGCGATCCGCGCAAGCAGCGCCGCCTCGTCCACCTTGAGCTCGATGACGGCATCGAGATCGAGGTTCCTGGCGCCCAGCATTTTAACCAAGGCCTCCGCTTGACGCACCGTGCGCGGGAATCCATCCAGGATAAAGCCCCCTTCGGCGTCCGGCGCCGCGATACAGTCGGCGACGATGCCAACCGCCGTCTCGTCCGGCACTAGGCCGCCCTTGTCCATGATCGCCTTTGCCTCGAGCCCGGCCGGAGTTGCGGCCTTGACCGCGGCGCGCAGCATGTCGCCCGTGGACAATTGCGGGATATGATATTTCTCCTTGAGCCGCGCCGACTGCGTGCCCTTTCCGGCGCCGGGCGGCCCAAGAAGGACCACTCTCACCGGCGTCTCCCGCGCAATTTGGCTTTTTTCACAAGGCCCTCATACTGATGCGCCTGCAGATGGCCCATGATCTGAGCCACCGTATCCATGGTGACGCTGACCACGATGAGGAGAGACGTTCCGCCGAAATAAAACGGCAGCGCCGCATAGGAGATCAGCATTTCCGGCAACAGGCAGATAAGGGCAAGATAGGCGGCGCCGAGAACCGTGACGCGGGTCAGGATTGTGTCGATATATTGCGCCGTCCGTTCGCCCGGCCGTATCCCCGGCACGAAGCCGCCGTGCTTCTTGAGATTGTCCGCCGTCTCCGCCGGATTGAAGACAATGGCAGTGTAGAAAAAGGCAAAAAAGACGATCAGCCCGACATAGGCGACCATGTACAGCGGGCGGCCGTGACCAAGATAGGTCGTGATGGTCGCGAGAATTCCGGTGCCGTCCCGGCTCTGCGAGAAATTGGCGATCGTGACCGGCAACAGCAAAAGCGAGGACGCAAAAATCGGCGGGATGACTCCGGATGTATTCAGCTTCAGCGGCAGAAAAGAAGTTTGGCCCTCATAGATTTTATTGCCTTGCTGACGTTTGGGATAGGTGATCAGAAGCCGCCGCTGCGCCCGTTCCATGAACACGATGAAGGCGACCACCGTAACTGACATCGCCAGCACCCCGATGATCAGTCCCGTCGAGATCGCGCCCTGGCGGCCGAGTTCCAAGGTATTGACGATGGCCCGAGGAAAAGCCGCGACGATGCCGGCGAAAATAATGAGCGAGGATCCATTGCCGATGCCGCGCGAGGTGATCTGTTCGCCGAGCCACATCAGAAACATTGTGCCGCCCATTAAGGTCAACACGGTGGAAATGCGGAAGAACAGCCCAGGTTCGAGGACAACTCCAGGCTGGCCTTCGAGCCCCATCGAGATGCCATAGGCTTGGAAGGCGGCGAGAACGACCGTCAGATACCGCGTGTATTGATTGATGACCTTGCGCCCGGACTCGCCCTCCTTCTTCAAGGCCTCCAATGTCGGGAAGACCGAAGTCAGCATCTGGATGATGATTGAGGCGGAGATGTAGGGCATGATGTTCAACGCGAAGATCGCCATGCGCTGGACCGCGCCGCCGGCGAACATATTGAACAATTGAAGAACGCCCTGCCGGTTGCCGGTAAAGCTCTTTTCGAAAACCGCGGGGTCGATTCCAGGCAAGGGGATGTAGGTCCCCAGACGATAGATGACCAACGCCGCGAGCGTGAACAAAATGCGCTTTTTGAGTTCCTCGGCCTTGCCGAACGCACTCCAATTGATATTCGCCGCAAGCTGCTCCGCCGCCGATACCATTTACTGCTCCCTTGACACGCGAGGTGCCAGAACGTTGTTGACCGTTTGACTTCCAGGGCACTTGGAAGTTTCCAAATCTCCTCCCGGCGCCAACAATTGTCGAGGCCAGGACATTCAAAGCGCCGCGCTTTGCGGCAAGCGTATGTTCCGTCCGCCGTGACGAACGCCGGCCTCGCGTCTTGGCGGCGAACCTAAGCGCCGGCCACCGGTGCTTCGATTTCCTTTGTTAACAAAACGATCGACCCGCCGGCGCCCTCGATCGCCGCCACCGCGCTCTTCGACGCCGCGGCCACCTCGAAGACGAGCTTTGCCGCAAGCGCGCCCTTGCCCAGGATCTTGACGCCCTCGCGCGGTTTGGTGCAGACCCCGGCGCCGATCAACGCCTCGATCGTCACAGGGGCCGCCGCATCGAGCTTGCCCGCATCCACCGCGGCCTGAACGCGGCCGAGATTGACTTCATTATAGCGGATCGAAAAGGGGTTCCAGAAGCCGCGCTTTGGCAGCCGCCGGTGCAGCGGCATCTGCCCCCCCTCGAAGCCCTTGATCGCGACACCGGTTCGCGCTTTCTGTCCCTTGACGCCCCGCCCGCAAGTCTTACCCTTACCAGACCCGATCCCGCGCCCGACACGCATGCGCGGCTTCAACGCCCCGGCATTGTCGGCTATATCGTTGAGCTTCATCGTCTTGTCCTCGTTTCGTCCCGCGCCTCATCGACGATGCGGACGAGGTGTGTCACTTTCGCGATCATGCCGCGCACGGCGGCGGTGTCTTCAAGCGACGACCGCCGGCCGATCCTGTTCAGACCAAGACCGATAAGCGTCGCGCGTTGCGACGCGGGACGCCCGATTGGACTCCTGATCTGTTCCACGATGATCCGGGCCACGGGATTTGCCGTCATGGTTAGTTCCCTTACGCTTCGCTCGCGGCTTCCGTCTCGCCGCCTTGGCGGCGCGCCTGGAGAGTCGATACCTTGAGGTTGCGCCGCGCCGCGACGGCGCGGGGCGAGTCTTCCCGTTGCAGGGCATCGAAGGTCGCGCGCACCATGTTATAGGGATTCGATGATCCTTGCGACTTGGCGACGACATCGTGCATGCCGAGGGTCTCGAAGATCGCGCGCATCGGACCGCCGGCGATGATGCCGGTCCCGGCCGGCGCCGCGCGCAGCACCACGCGGCCCGCCCCGTGCCGCCCATTGACGTCATGGTGCAAGGTGCGGCCCTCCCGCAGCGGCACCCGGATGAGCGAGCGCTTCGCGGATTCGGTTGCCTTGCGGATGGCCTCGGGAACCTCGCGGGCCTTGCCATGGCCAAAGCCGACCCGGCCCTTCTGGTCGCCGACGACGACGAGCGCGGCGAAGCCGAACCTGCGGCCGCCCTTCACCACCTTGGCGACGCGATTGATATGAACCAAACGATCCATGAATTCGCCGTCGCGATCCTCGCGGTCGCGGCCCCGGCCGCCTTCTCCGTCACGCGCCATGAGTTGGTTCCATTTTCCCATCCGGCTCGCGCTTAGTCCGCCGCGCGGCCAACAGCTTATATGCCGGTCACCTTAGAACTTGAGGCCGCCTTCGCGGGCGCCTTCCGCCAGCGCCTTGACACGTCCGTGATACATATAGGCACCGCGGTCGAACACGACTTCGCTTATTCCGGCCCGCGTCGCACGCTCGGCAAGCTGCCGGCCGACGATCTTCGCCGACTCCACCGTTGCCCCGCTCTTCAGGCCTTCCCGGTTGGCTTTTTCGAGCGACGACGCGGCGGCGAGGGTGCGGCCCAAGCCATCGTCCACGATCTGGCAATAGATCTGCTTCGACGAGCGGAAGACAGTCAGCCGCAGCTTGCCATAGGCGTGGGCCCGGAGCGACCGCCGGACACGCGCCCGGCGGCGGGCCGTCACCGCATTATCTTTTGCCATGCGCCCAAATCCTTGCTTTCGTCTCTTCTACTTCTTCTTGCCTTCCTTGCGAAAGATAAATTCCTCGGCATATTTTACGCCCTTGCCCTTATAGGGTTCGGGTGGCCGCAAGGCGCGGATTTCCGCGGCGGTCTGCCCCACCTGCCGCTTGTCGATGCCGGTGATCGAGAGTTCCGTCGGCTTTGGCGCGGCAATTGCGACGCCCGCCGGAATCGGGAAATTCACGTCGTGGCTATAGCCAAGCGAAAGGCGAACGCTTTTGCCCGAGACCACCGCCTTGTAGCCGACCCCGGTGATCTCGAGCTTGCGTTCGAAACCTTTTGAGACGCCGATCATGAGACTATTGATCATCGCCCGCGTCGTGCCCCACATCGCCCGCGCCTGCGTGCTGTCGTTACGCGGCGTGACCGCGATCTTGCCATCCGCCAAAGCCACGCTCACGTGATCGGGCGCGATGCAGGATAGCTCTCCCTTGCCGCCCTTCACCGAAATGGACTGGCCGTCCACCTTGGCCGTTACGCCGGTGGGGACGATAACCGGCTTTTTTCCGATCCGCGACATGCCAGGATTTCCTCGTTCTTCCGGTTAGAAGACCTTGCAGAGGACTTCGCCGCCGACATTGGCGTCGCGCGCGGCATGGTCGGCCATGACGCCCTTGGGGGTTGAAACAATCGTAATTCCCAGGCCGTTCGCGACGCGCGGCATCGCATCGACGGCGGCATAAACGCGGCGCCCTGGCTTCGACACCCGTTCGATCTCGCGAATGACCGGGGCGCCGTCGGAATATTTCAGTTCGATTTCGAACTCGGTGCGGCCATTGCCATATTCGGTCGTGGAATAGCCGCGAATATAGCCTTCCGATTGCAAGACGTCGAGCACATGCGCGCGCAGCCGCGATCCCGGCGTCTGCACCTTGCCCTTGCGGCGCATCTGGGCATTGCGGATGCGGGTGAGCATATCGCCCAACGGATCGTTCATGGCCATGATCCGCCCTCCTACCAGCTCGATTTCACGAGACCGGGGATCAGGCCTTTCGAGCCCAATTCCCGGAGCGCGATGCGCGACATTTTCATTTTGCGGGTAAAGCCGCGCGGCCGCCCGCTCACCTCGCACCGGTTGCGAACCCGCGAGGCGGCGGAGTTGCGCGGCAGCTCGGCAAGCTTGAGGCGCGCGGCGAAGCGCTCCTCCATTGTCAGGGCCTCGTTATTGGCGATCGTCTTCAAGCGGCGGCGGCGGCCGGCATATTGCTTTACCAGTTTGATGCGGCGGCTGTTTTTCTCGATCGAACTTTTCTTCGCCATGAACCTGTGCCTCTAGTTTCCGCGTTTGAACCATGTTCGCTTCACTGCCGGAACGGGAAGTTGAAGGCCCGCAAAAGCGCGCGCGCCTCGTCGTCGGATTTTGCCGTCGTGCAAACAATCACGTCGAGACCCAAAATGCTTTCCGCCTTGTCGTAGTCGATTTCCGGGAACACGATATGTTCCTTGATCCCCAGCGCGTAATTGCCATGGCCGTCGAAACTCTTCGGGTTGAGGCCGCGAAAATCCCGGACCCGGGGCAGCGCGATCGTGACCAGCCGGTCGATGAATTCATACATCCGCGTCTTGCGCAAGGTGACCTTGGCTCCGATCGGCATGTTCTCGCGCACCTTGTACGTCGCGATCGCCTTGCGGGCATGGGTGATGACCGCCTTCTGACCGGCGATCAGGCCGAGGTCGGCCGCCGCGAGGGTGACCTTCTTGGTGTCGTTGACCGCCTCGCCGACGCCCATGTTGAGGACGATCTTCTCGATGCCCGGCACCTCGAACCGGTTCTTGTAACCGAATTGCGCGACGAGCCGGGGTCGCACGACCTCTTCGTAATGTTTTCTGAGCCGCGGCAGGTAATCCTTGGGCGGCGCAAGCGCTTCCGCGGTGGCCGCCGGCCTCGCGTCGCCCCGGCTCTCGGAGGCTGGTTTCTTGGTCTTGGCGGCGGCCTTTGGAGCACCCTTCGCGGTGTCCTTGGCGGTATCTTTACCGGCGTCCTTGCCCGCGGGCTTGCCCGTGCCCTTGGTTCCGCCCTTGCCGGTTTTCCCCTCAGCCATCGATCAATTCCCCGGAGCGCTTCGCGAAACGAACCTTGCGGCCGTCCGTCAAGATCTTGAATCCTACCCGCGTGGGCCTGCCGCTCTTGGGGTCGGCCATCGCCAGATTCGATAAGTGGATCGGAGCCTCCTTGGTGATGATCCCCGCTTCCTGCTTGGCGGACTGCTTCTGGTGCCGTTTCACCGTGTTGACCCCGCGCACGATCGCGCGCTCTTCCTTGGGCTGAACCCGCACGACCTCGCCGGAACGGCCTTTATCGCGCCCGGCGAGGACAACGACCCTGTCGCCCTTTTTGATTTTTGCCGCCATCACAACACCTCCGGCGCGAGCGAGATGATCTTCATCTGGTTCCTGGCGCGCAATTCGCGCGGAACCGGCCCAAAAATGCGCGTGCCGACCGGCTCCGACTGGGCGTTGATCAACACCGCCGCGTTGGAATCGAACCGGATCACCGAACCGTCGGCGCGCTTGATGTCCTTGGCGGTGCGCACGACCACCGCCTTCATCACGTCGCCCTTTTTGACGCGCCCGCGCGGAATCGCTTCCTTGACCGAGACGACGATAATATCGCCGACGCCGGCATATTTGCGCTTCGAGCCGCCGAGCACCTTGATGCACATCACGCGGCGCGCGCCGGAATTATCGGCGACGTCGAGGTTGGTTTGCATCTGGATCATCGTCTTGCGCCTTTCTTCCCAGACCGGTTTCCGGCGGCACACGGCCAACCGCACTTCTGTTGGAAGGAGGTTTTCGCCTCCCCATCAATTAACCCGTCATTTCGCCGCCGCGCCGACGACGGTCCAGCGCTTCAGCTTCGAGATCGGCTTCGTCTCCTCGATCGACACCGTGTCCCCCACCTTGAAAGCTTTCATCTCGTCGTGCGCGTGATAATTCTTCGACCGCCGCACCGTCTTCTTCAACAGCGGATGCGTAAAACGGCGCTCGACCTTGACGACGATCGTCTTTTCTTCCTTGTCGCTCACCACGACGCCCTGGAGAATTCGCTTCGGCATGATTTCTTGAACCTGTCTCTCTCAAACCTTGTTGGCGACCCTACTTCGCGCCCTCGCGCCGCTTTTCCGCCGAAAGCGACTTGATCCTTGCGATGTCGCGGCGGACGACGCGCACCCGCGCGGTGTTTTCGAGCTGCCCGGTGGCGCGCTGAAAGCGCAGGTTGAATTGCTCTTTCTTGAGATTCAGGAACTCTTGCTCAAGCTGATCCTTGGACATCACCTTGAGATCGGACAACCGCTGCTTATGTTTCATGACCGTCTCCCCATTACTCGACGATCCGCTGGATGAAGCGTGTCTTGACCGGCAGCTTGGCGGCGGCCAGGAGGAGTGCTTCCCGGGCAAGTTCGACCGGGACCCCGTCGAGCTCGAACATGATGCGGCCCGGCGCGACCCGGCAGGCCCAATATTCCGGGGCACCCTTGCCTTTGCCCATGCGCACCTCGACCGGCTTCTTCGAGACCTGGACATCCGGAAAAATCCGGATCCAGACGCGGCCGGCGCGGCGCATGTGACGGGTCAATGCGCGGCGCGCGGCCTCGATTTGGCGCGCGGTAATCCGCTCGGGTTCGAGCGCCTTGAGGCCGAACTGGCCGAAATTCAATTCGAACCCGGCTTTCGAGGCGCCGCGTATGCGGCCCTTGAAGGC
>JBATYB010000199.1:0-1769 GCA_049673825.1 Methylocella sp.
AAAATTCTCCACGACGAATTGGCAAGGGCGCGGCCGGGGTATGGTTTCGTGATGGAGGAGAGCGGCCGGATCGACGGCACCGACAAAAGCCATTCCTGGCTCATTGACCCGCTCGACGGGACGACCAATTTCCTGCATGGCTTGCCTGTCTTCGCGATCTCGATCGCTCTCGCGCGCGATGGCCAGATCGTCGCGGGGCTCGTCCATAATCCGGCAACCGGCGACATGTTTATTGCCCAGAAAGGGCAAGGCGCCTACCAAAACAACCGCCGGCTGCGCGTGGCCGCGCGGCGCGACACGGCCCAATGCCTCATCGGCTGCGGCATTCCGCATCTCGGCAAGGCCAAGGAACATCCGCGCTTCGCGGCCGATCTCGCCGCGGTCATGGCGAAGGCCGGCAATCTTCGCCGCCTCGGCGCCGCCGCCCTCGATCTTTGCTTTGTCGCGGCGGGATGTTACGACGGCTTTTGGGAGCGTAACTTGCAGGCCTGGGATATCGCGGCCGGAATTATCATCGTGAAGGAGGCGGGAGGCTTCGTGACCGACGCGGACGGCGGCGCCGAGATGCTGGCCAAGGGGTCCGTTTGCGCCGGCAATGAGGCTATCCATCGCGATTTGCTGAACCTGATCCGCAGTTGACCATGGGCTGAAATGGACCCCGATCGTGGGACCAGGGGCTTAGCGCGTGTCCCGAAAAGCTCGCTCGGCTTTTTTGATTCCGGCATGCTCCAACTCTTTGATTCCGAGCAGTTCCTTGCCGATCACGTGATTCCGCGTGACGGGGAAACGCTTTAGTTCGATGCGATTTGACAAACGGGCTTGCCTAGCCCACTTCAATTGCGTATCGGATGTTCGCGCGTTTGAGCCAAACCTGCAGGCGCGAGATGGAGCGGAGTCCTCGTGTTTCTAACCCACATTCAACCGCTCGTCGCGCAGCACGGCTACTGGGTCGTCTTCCTCATCGTCATGCTGGAGAGCGCAGGCGTTCCACTGCCCGGAGAAACTGTTCTGATTCTGGCCTCCGGCTATGCCGGCGCGACCGGCCGGCTTGCCCTGTCCCTTGTCATCGCCTGCGCGGCGGCGGGCGCGATCACCGGCGACAATATCGGTTTCTGGGTCGGCCGGACATGGGGTGTGAAATTCCTTCTGCGCCACGGCAAATTTATTCACCTCCCGGAAGAAAGGCTCAAGCTCGGGCAATATCTTTTCGAAAAGCACGGCGGGAAGATCGTTTTTTTCGGCCGTTTTTTTGCCTTCCTGCGCGTTCTCGCGGCGCTGCTCGCGGGAGCGAACAAATATCGATGGCCGCCATTTTTACTCTTCAATGCGGCCGGAGGCATCGTTTGGGCGCTTGTGTTCGGAATAGGCGCCTTTGTGTTTGGCGATTCGATTCATCGCGTCAGCGGCCCGCTTGGGGCCGTCGGGCTTGCCGGTCTCGTCGCCGGCGTGATCGCCGTCACGTGCATCGTTCGCCGCGAGGAAAGGAAGATGGAGAAAAAGCTCTCAAAGAGCGATGTGGATCCTCACCCGCTCTCATGACAGGTCGCCTGCCCGTGTTCCCCCCGCGGGCTTCGACGGCGAATCCGCTCGTGTCTGTGGCAACCGGTGGATCAGCCGTTGTCGCGAATTTGGGGCATTCCTCAGGACCGCTCCAGGCGCGCGATGAGGCTCGATAAATCCCACCGCGCGCCGCCCATCGTTTGAATCTCGGCGTAGAATTGATCGACCAGGGCCGCGACGGGAAGGGTTGCGCCATTGCGGCGCGCTTC
>JBATYB010000200.1:0-3328 GCA_049673825.1 Methylocella sp.
CTTCAAGCTCCATGCGGCGGCCGCCAACGCGAGACATGCCGCTCGACCGGTTGCACAACGAAAGTTTCAATCGCCAGCATTAGACCGACAAAGGGAAGTGCGTACGCCAAGAGCCGTGCCACGTCGAACAGCTGGAAAGCTATGCCGATCTCGAAGCCGACGCCGTTCGAGCGGCCGAGCAATTCGACGACGAGGACGATCTTCCACACCAGCGACAGACCGGAACGCATGGCCGCCGCGAGATAGGGCGCGAGCTGCGGCAAGACAACATGTCTTACTTTCGTGCCGAGCGGCAGGTTGAACACGCGCGCCATTTCGCCGAGGCTTTCGTCGAGCGCGCGCGCGCCTTCGCGCAAAGTCACTGCCGTATTCGGCAATTTATTGAGCACTACCGCGCCGATTGCCGCGGCCTCGTTCAGTCCAACCCAGATATAGGCGAGCACGATGACGACCAGCGCCGGCAGGTTCAAGAGCACGATAAGCAAGGGATCGCACAGGCGGTCGATCGCCTTATTGCGGCCCATGGCCACGCCGAGCGCCGTCCCGAGAGCCATCGCCAGCACGAAAGACGCCGCGACACGGGCAAGCGTCGCCGCAAGGTTGACGAAAAGCGCGCCCGACCACGCCTCGGCGCCAATAACCGACATAACCGCAAGCGGCGCGGGCAGCGTGCCGGTCGCGGCGAACCTCGAACCCAATTGCCACGCGAGAACCAGCAAGAACAGCGGCGCCAGTCTAAAAAGTCGGCCATTAGTGTTCCTGGGGCACCATTTCCGCGTTTTGGTAGAAAGTTCCCTCGTCGAGTTCCGTGGCGTTGCCGGCAAGGTCCGGGCCTCCGATTTTGGCTAGGATGCGATAAAGCTTGCGCGCGTCGGCCGCTTCCTCGGCGGCCGGGCGGCGTGGGATGCCATCTATATAGGTTTGCCGGTACAGGGCGAGCTCTGCGTCCCTGGCGATCCCGATCCGCTGCGCGATCTTCTCCCAATCCGCGCCGGAATGGGCGAGAATGTCCTTGGCCTCGGCCGCGATCTTGAAAAACCGCGAGAGCGCGTCCGCGTGGGTTCGCGCGAAGCCTTCGTCGAAGACATAGCCGACCATGGCGACCGGTCCCTTGGCGCCGAGGCGGCGTTCCACCTCGCCCATGCCGATGAGCCGCCGGAACCCGCGCGATTCGAGCGCCACGCAGAAATTCCAATAGTTTAAGGTGGCATCCGCCTCGCCGTTCGCGGCCTTCTGATAAAGCAGGGTCGGGGCGCCATAAATAATGTTCGCCTGCGCCGTAAGGTCGAGATTTGACCCCCGCGCGAGCGCCTGGAGCAATAGCCAGCTCTTGTCCAGCGGACCGCCCGCGACCGCGATTTTCTTGCCTTTCAAGCCGGCGACATCCTCGATGGGCGAGGCCGCCGGAACCATGACCGCTCCGACCGCGGTCGAATAGGGCGCGAAGACAAGCCGGCGGCCGAGATTTCTTTGCCGCGCGACCCACAGCCAATCGCCGAGGATCATGTCGGCCGCCCCACCCATCAAAGCGATCTTCGCGGCTTCGGGCGAGGCGAGCTCGGTAACCTCGATATCGAGATCGGCTTTCCTGTCCAGCCCGCGCTCGCTGATGATCGCAACCTCCCAGGCGAAGGTTCCGGTTTTTTGTAGCGCGAGACGAAGTTTTCCGGCGGCTTCGGCTTCGCAGTTGAAAAGGACCGCCAGCATGAGATAAAGTGCCGCCCGGCCAAGGTAGCCAGGGAGGGCGCGCCAGCGATCGGCAAGACCCGAGCCGCGGCGCGGCGAAAGGCTTTCCGCTAAGCCCGGGTTGTCATTTGCCATCGTTTCAGGATACATGTTTTGCCGCGCGAGCCATAATGAGGATTGTTCGTTTGGGCGACGCACTCAAGGGGAAGGAAACGGGATATGAAGCGTAAATATGTCTGCCTTGTCGCCACGGTCGCTTGGGCCGGTTCCGCCGCGGGGGCATTGGCAGGTGATGCCGCCGCCGGCGAAAAAATCTTCACGCAAAAGTGCAAGGTGTGCCACCAGATCGGCGAAGGCGCCAAGAACTTCGTCGGACCGGAGTTGAACGGTCTGATCGGGCGCAAGACGGATTCCGTGCCGAACTATAATTATTCCGAAGCGAACAAGAACGCCGGGATCACCTGGGACGAGGCGACCCTCAAAAAATATCTCCTCAGCCCGAAAGCCATGATTCCCGGCACGAAAATGATATTCGCCGGGCTTCCGAAAGAAGACGACCGGGATAATCTTGTCATCTATCTCGCTCAGTTCGGCGCCGACGGTAAGAAGAAATAAGTTCCTTCAACCTACGCTCCCTCGCGCCGCGAAATCATCCCGCGCGAGGGGTCGTATGCGGCGATCGCCGCGCCGAGAAAGACGATTGCCGCGCCAACCACCACCGCCAGGGCGAGGAAATTTATCTTTTCGTATAAAGCGAAGCGAATCAGCTCGACCGCGTGGGTGAACGGATTGAGCTCGCATAGCGTGGCGAGCCACGGGCTGCCTTCCTTGACCCGCCACAAAGGGTAGAGCGCCGAGGACGCGAAAAACATCGGGAAAATGACGAAATTCATGACCCCGGCGAAATTTTCCAATTGCTTGATCAGCGACGACAAGAGCATGCCGAGCGCGCCTAGCATGAGGCCCGCGAGAACGAGGGCCGGAAGCACGGTAAGATAGCCCCAAGGCGAAGGCGGCTCGATCTCCCAGAAATAAGCGACGAGAAGAAACGCATAGACTTGGGCGAGCGACACGGCGGTGCCGGCGGCGAGCTTGGAAGTCAAAAGAAACCAGCGCGGGAACGGGCTCACGAGCAGCGTGCGCATGTTTCCCATTTCGCGGTCGTAGACCATGGAGAGCGAGGATTGCATGCCGCTGAAAAGCACGATCATTGCGATGAGCCCCGGGGTGATATAGACCTCGTAGAGCACATAGGTGTCATAGGGCGGAATGATCGATACGCCCAGCACGGAACGAAAACCCGATGCGAAGATGAATAGCCACACGAGCGGGCGCACCAGCGCCGAGACAAAACGTTCCCGCTGGTGCCAATAGCGCAAAGCCTCGCGCCAGACGATGCCTTTCAGGCAAATCGCATATTGGGTGAGGCCGAGACCCCGGGCGCCGGGAGTGGAAGAGGCGGACGATCCGCTCATTTCGGCTCCCCCTCGAAACCGGCGGCGCTGGTCAATGCGTCGAACGCGGGGCCGATGCCGGCGGCGCCCGCGCGGGCAGCGATTCCGGAGGCATCGCCATGATCGAGAACCTTGCCCTCATGCAGGACTACGACATCGTCGCCGGGCTCGATCTCGTCGATCAGATG
>JBATYB010000201.1:0-5830 GCA_049673825.1 Methylocella sp.
CTATTATGTCTATGCGATGGACGAGCACGGCGGCGAATGGAAAGGCAAGGCTTTCATGTGCACCCGCGACCATGAATTCCGCATCATTGGGCGGGAAGATTGCTTCGTGCGTGGTTTCGACAGAACCGGCTTTTTCGAAGTCGATACGGGCAAGGAAGCCAAGAACTGGACCGTTCAATTGACCGATTCGACGCAAGGCGCGCCAAATCCTTAATGATCTAAATCGACGAGGCTAAAATGCGGCGGCGCCGGTGCAAGATCGTTGCGACGCTTGGACCTTCGTCCGCAAATCCAGCAACGATATCGGCGTTATTTCATGCCGGCGCCGATCTCTTTCGGATTAATATGAGCCATGCCACGCATGATCAGATGCGCGGGCAGGCCGGAATGATCAGGGCGCTCCAGGAACAATGCGGACGCCCGATTGGCATTCTTCTCGATCTCCAAGGTCCTAAACCGCGCGTTGGCACCTTCAAGGACCGGGCGGTCCAACTCGTCAAGGGCGCCAATTTCGTTTTCGACTCGGATCCCGCGCCTGGGGATCAAACCCGGGTGGGGCTTCCGCATCCCGAAATTTTGCGCTCCTTGAAGCCAGGCCACGCCATCCTCATCGACGACGGCAAGGTGCGGCTTCATGTCGCCGAGGCCAGCGCCACCCGCGCCGTTGCCATCGTCGATGTCGCGGGAAAGATATCGAACCGCAAGGGCATCAGTCTGCCGGACACCGAAATCCCAGTTTCGTCGATCACCGATAAGGACCGGGCCGACCTTAAGGCCGGGCTCGACGCTGGCATCGATTGGGTCGCTGTTTCCTTCGTGCGGCGGCCGGACGATGTCGCCGAGGTCAAGAAGCTGACCTTGGGCCGCGCGCTGGTGATGGCGAAGCTGGAAAAACCGCAGGCCATCTCGCGCCTTGACTCGATCGTGGAGATCTCCGACGCATTAATGGTCGCGCGCGGCGACCTCGGGGTCGAGATGCCGCTCGAAAAAGTTCCGGGTTTGCAAAAGCGGATTAATCGCATGGCGCGGCTGTCCGGCAAGCCTGTCGTTGTCGCGACGCAGATGCTCGAATCGATGATCAGCGCGCCCGTGCCGACACGCGCGGAGGTTTCGGATGTCGCGACCGCGGTCTTCGAAGGCGCCGATGCCGTCATGCTTTCCGCCGAAAGCGCGGCTGGCTCATATCCCGTGGAAGCCGTCGCGACCATGAACCGAATCGCGGAGGAGGTCGAGCGCGATGCTTATTATCGCGGTATCATCAGTGCGCAGCGCGCTCCTCCCGAAGCGACGAACGCCGATGCGATCGCGATCGCCGTCGCCGCGCGAAATTTCGCCGAAACGCTCGATCTGAGGGCAATTGTCGCCTGGACCGCTTCCGGTGCGACGGCGTTTCGCATTGCCCGGGAGCGGCCCGAAGCGCCGATTCTCGCCCTCACGCCAAACCGGGAGACGGCCTGCCGTCTCGCTCTCGTTTGGGGCGTCCATGCGGTCGTCACCACGGACGCGCATGACGTCGACGACATGGCGAAACGCGCCTGCGAATTGGCCGGACGCGACGGCTTTGCGAAAGCGCAAGATCGCATCATTATCGTCGCCGGCGTTCCGTTTGGCACGCCCGGCGCGACCAACATGATCCGGATCGCCGTGCTCGACGCCGGTGCGAAGTAGCGGGCCGGGGCCGCGGTAGCGAGTCGATGGCCAGCCCGTTGCCGAAGTGCCTCCTCGATGTAAGTTCGCTGACGGAATCGAAAATGTCACACGGGGTGTCCAAGCCGCCGCCGCCTGGCCTCGTCCGTCACCAGCATTTGACGCCGGTACGGCCGTCAATGACGGAACGTTTTTGCACCGGAATTCCTTACCAAGAAAGCGCTTGAAATTCAATGCGCTACGGTTTGCCCAAACATCTTGGTTTTTGCACCAATTATCTTTGGCGCTGCCCTGTAAAGCAGATCCTTTTTTCACTGTCCAGTTGGAACCTCCCCGGATCCGAAGAGTTGCAACGGGTTCAACAACTAAAAACGGAGGCTCCCATGGTGGCCAAGACCGTGCTCGTTGTCGAAGACGATCCTTCCATTCGTATAGCTGCGGAGGAAATGTTAGTAGCTGCCGGCTTTGAAGTCGAAAGCGCGCAGGGGGCCGATCACGCTCTCGATATCGTCGCACAACGCTCCGAACAAACTGCCTTTCTGTTCACCGATGTCCAGACTCCCGGCCCGATTGACGGGATTGATCTTGCAAGGCTGGTGAAGACACTCTGGCCTCATGTCGAAGTCCTGGTCACATCGGCCAGACCTGTTTCGAACATCGTTCTCCCCGAGGGAGTGCGATTTACTTCAAAGCCGTGGTCGTGCAAGGACGTTCTTGAGCTGGCAAGAGCAGCCGTCGCCGAACAGTAACGGAAGGCGGCATTGTTGCATTAAGCCGTTTTCGACCAAAGAGAGCAAAATCACCCTGATATTGCTCTCTTTTCTCGCCTCGGTCTGGCCGATTTCTCGTCAATGCAACGGCGCCCCCAGCATTTCCACGGGGGTTCGAACACGACCCATCAGAAATGGGGGTTATGTCGGGTCGATAGCCATCGAGCTTATGCCTCGGAATGCTCCTTGCGGATCATGCGTCTGGACGCCTCACGCCCTCGCAGAGTTCGTTGATGGTGTCACCGGCTGGGCCATCTTCTATCACCGAGGCTCAGGGGTGGCTGCAAGCGCGCGCCGCACCGCCTCTGGATCGCCCGCGATCGCTTTGAGATAGGCGCGGGCCGGTTGATCCGGCTCGGTGCGCCCTTGCTCCCAATCCCGGAGGGTGCCGAGCGGGATGTGATAGCGCGCAGCGAATTCCTCCTGCGTCAGCCCGAGCGCGCGGCGCAACGATCTTATGCGCGGAACGCGTCTTGCTGTCCGTAGCTCTTCGTCCGTCATGGGCCGCGCATCGGGATCGGCATCCGCCGCTGCCGCAACCTCCGCCTCCGCCATCGGCCGCATGGGAGTATCCGGAAACGGCCGCTCGGCGCCATGAATCCACACTGTCCGCCTTCCCCCCGTCGGCTTATCTTTTGGGCGTCATCTTTTGCGCGTCCGTGCTGTTGGCCGGTGGACCGCCCAGCGGCTGGCCTTTGCCGTAGGCAGTTTTCTTGTAGTGATCACCCTCTTTGCGTGATCTCCGTGGTCCAGCCCGTGTTCCATGTGATCACGGCGGTTTTGCCCTCCTCTTTCCAAGTGCCGACCATTCCCTCGCCCCGGCTCGCCTTCGCTGCCCCGCTGCCCGATAGCGTGATCTCGAAGGGCTGTCCGGTCGTGTCAGTCACTTTCCACACTCCTTCGAATTCGCTTGCGGCAAGGCTGGAAAAAGTTGTCATGGCAACCGCGAGGACCGCTGCCGGGATGGCGGTTGTCGCTTTCCCTATCGCCTGCATGGTTTGAACCTCCAAAAAAACCGGCCTTTCAAAGAATCAGTTGTTTGTAACGTCCGTGCTTTGTCCGAAGTTCCCAATGCCTTTCTCGACCGCCATTCTTCGGATCGCAGTATGCCATTGGACGTGGTTGATGGCGGAACAATCGCGCTGCGAGCTCGCTCAGCCAACCCTAGAGCTATGCGCGGAAATTGCTGACGGCGCGGGCGAACCCGGCGTATCACAGCGCGCCTTGTCGTTTTGCCGCTAGGCTTGCCGTCAGCGACCTGCGGCCTAGCCATCGAGGATGACCAAGATCAGCTTCAGCGGATATCGCTTCCCCCCGGAGATTATCCAGCATGCGATGGCGGGTCTCTTGGGAAACGGGACCACCTCGCCCGAGCTGGTCCTGGTTGTTTGGACTGGTTGGCAGCGAAGTTAAGGCGTATTCCGATTGTTGATCACGCTGCCATAATCCCATTCATGTTGAAGGCTTTTTGTTGCGGTTGAGCCTGCGGGCGGAGCTGGCCAAAGGTTCCGTCAAGCGAAGCTTGATGGAATGGCCGGCGGAGGGATGTGGGCGAGGCGCGAGCCTTGTCCATCTTATCCACAGGCCGTCGCGCCGGGTAGGCTTCCGCCGGCGTCGTTTCGTCGAGGGCGGAGGGCGGCCGCTCGGTGGTGTGGAATTTGATCCACGCGCCGATGCCGCGCTCGGCCGCGAAGCCATCGCTCATCTCATGCAGGTGGACGGCCTCATATTTCAATGACCGCCAGAGGCGCTCGATGAAGATATTGTCCATGCGCCGGCCTCGCCCATCCATGGAGATCGTGACTTCGGCGTCCGTGAGCACGCCGGTGAAGCCGAGGCTGGTGAGCTGGCTGCCCTGGCCGGTGTTGAAGATCGCCGGCTTGCCGTACCGGGTCAACGCCTTCCGCAGGGCTTCGATGCAGAACCTTGCGTCCCTGGTGTTCGACAGCCGCCAGGCCAGGACATGGCGCGTTGCCCAGTCCATGATCGCGACCAGATAGAGGAACCCACGCCGCACCGGGATGTAGGTGATGTCGGCGCACCCGACATGATCGGGGCGATCCACCGCCACGTTCCGGAGCAGATAGGGGTAGACCCGATGTGCCGGGCGCGGCGCGCTGGCCCTGGGCGCCTGGTGGATCGCTTCCAGACCCATGCGGCGCATCCGGCGACGAACCCGATGACGGCCGGCAGAGATGCCCGCCCGACGCAACTGGCGAACCATCCGCCGACCGCCGTAAAACGGGGACTTGAGAAACAGTTCGCCGATGCGGCGCATCAACGTCAGGTTCTCCGCACTCTCGCCCCTCGGGGTGGAATAGAGCGAGGAGCGGCCGATCGAGGAAAGCCGGCATTGGCGGCTCAAGCTCAAGCCGGGGTGGCCGGCCGTTATCATCGCCTGGCGTTCCCCCCGGCTCATCGCTTGAGCCCTCTGGCCAAAAAATCCCCCTCATGGTGAGCTTGTCGAACCATCCACCGTCGACTGGCCGATCTTGGCGTGGAGATAGCGAACCTCGGCTTCGCGATCCTGGCGCTCATAATCCGCGCCGTTCGAAAACACTTCCGAAAGGCCATTGATCGCCTGGCGTTTCCAGCTGCTCGCCTGGTTCGGATGAACCTTGTGCTGTGACGCGATCTCTTGGACCGTCTTGTCCCCGCGAAGTGTCTCGATGGCTACGCGGGCCTTGAACTCACTCGTGAATCGTCGTCACGTCGTCACCTCGTACCCCTCCGTTATCCGGCGGAATACACCTTAGGGCCCTGTCCGATTTCCTGGGGCCAGCTCATGGCGAGATCGGCGGAAGGGCGCAGAATGGCGAGGAGGCGTTTGAGCTCGAGCGCGCGGCGTTTTTTGAGGCGGGAGATTTCGGCTTCAATCCCGGCCTTGAGTTCGGGAGTTTGAAATCCCTCGCGGGCCTCGTCTTGCCACGTGCGATACCCTCTTCGATCTGTTCGATAAAAGCGAGGTGCTCCGCGAGGGCCGCGAAGCGCGGGTCCGGCGGAGCGTGGAGCGTTTCAACCGCGGCGGTGCAAGCCGCAATAAGCGCGGCGTCCATGCTTTCTCCTGAGCCCGCCGAAGGGCTTGGCTCTTTGCAAGCGGAACATGGCATAGGCGCGCGCCTGCTTGGGCTGGAACACCCCGACCTCCAACCCTTGCGTCCGTGGACGAGCGACGATGGCGCGCTCGTAACTGCCACTGGCTTCGATGCCGGCACGCCGGGCGGCACGCTCGGCCTCGCCAAGCGACGAGAGCCGCATGGCCGTTGGGATCATTGTCAACTTGGCGGCACCCGCGATGGCCATCGATCGCCACGTCGCGTTTGCATTTTCCGGTGTCGTCCGGAGCCTTGCATGGGGATATTTTTGTCAAGTCGCTTTTGTCGATGCCGGCGTCCTTTTGTCAGGCCCCGATG
>JBATYB010000202.1:0-4009 GCA_049673825.1 Methylocella sp.
CAATGACACCAGCCGCGCCCTGACAAAGCAAGCGGCGGCGAAACGTGCCGAGCTTTCGAACCTCACTGGCGCGGCGTTCGACAAGGCTTACATTGCCAATGAGATCGCGTATCACAAGACCGTCAATGGCGCGCTTGAGACGACGCTCATTCCGTCCGCAAGCAATCCTGAGCTCAAAAGTCTGCTGCAGACCGGCCTGAAGATCTTCCAGGGGCATCAGCAGCACGCCGAAGAGGTTGCGCGTGCGTTGAAGTAAGGAGACTCCGATGCTGCCGGGACGGTATCTCTTCGTATTCATGGCGACGATATGGGGGATAAATTCCGTTCCGGCGCACGCGGAAACGATTCAAGTTACAATCGACAATCTTGTCTTCTCGCCGGCGGACCTCAAAGCAAAGGTGGGCGACACCATCACGTGGATCAATAGGGACATCGTCGCGCATACGGCGACCGCGCGCGGCGACTGGGATGTGATGATTCCGGTCAATAAGTCGGCAAGCGTGGTTCTGACAAAGGCCGGAACCGTCGCGTATTATTGCCGCTTCCATCCCAACATGAAGGGACGGATCACCGTCGCGCCGGCGTGAAGTGTCTAGGGTCCGGACTCAATTAATTCAAAGCCAATCGGCGACGACGGCAACGAGACAGAGCGCGTGGCGATGCGGCGGACGTCCTTGAGCCTTGCGAAGCAGCGCGCGATGACGTTGCGTTTTTAGATGCCTTCTCGTCATGCCGGATGCGCTTCTTGCGATTGGATTTACCCGGGATGACCGGCTTGATTCCCTTCTTTCCGAGGAAGGCGCGAAACGCATCGGTGAACCGAACCAAATGCGATTGCATCGGTTAGCCTCCCCTATCGGTTGCCAACCTCTTGGATCAAAACATGGTTAATCAGGTCTTAACCCAAGGCCCCACTCGAACCGGCGCCGCGATGGCCGAACGGGTCTAGATTCGGGCTCCCCTTAAAGCCCGCCAGGCTCTCGAACATCGCGCGCCCGTCGATCCCGCCGACCAGCGGGTCAATTAGATTTTCGGGATGCGGCATCAGGCCAAGAATATTGAACTCCTCCGAGTAGATTCCGGCGATGTCATTGACCGATCCGTTCGGATTGGCGCCGCGATCCCTTGCACCCCGCGCGTCAGAATAGCGGAAGGCGACACGGCCCTCGCCTTCGATCCGCGCGATCGTTTCCGCATCGGCGACGTAATTTCCCTCGCCATGCGCGATCGCCACTTTGATGATCTGGCCCTTGGCATAGTGGGAGGTAAAGGGCGTATCGGCTCGCTCGACGGTCAAATGCTGCATCCGGCAGACGAACCGCAAATTGGCGTTGCGCATCAACACGCCAGGCAATAGCCCGGCTTCAACTAGGATCTGGAAGCCGTTGCAGATGCCGAGAACGAGACCGCCCCGTGCGGCGTGGGTACGAACAGCCTCCATGACCGGCGCCCGGGCGGCGATGGCGCCGCAGCGCAGATAATCGCCGTAAGAAAAACCGCCGGGAAGCAGCGCAAGATCGGTGCCGGCCGGCAAGGTATGTTCGCCATGCCAGACGATGGAAGGTTTCGCGTTGGCGATTTTTTCCACGGCGCGGAGCGCGTCTCGCTCGCGGTTGGAACCTGGGAAGAGAATTATCGCGGCTTTCATGTGCCGGTTGCGTTTTCCTCGGCCATGGCCGGCTGCGCGCGCAACCCGCCGCTCGCGAAAATCTAGAAGATTTCCACCTTGAAATTTTCAACGACCTGGTTGGCGAGCAATTTCTCGCATGCGCCGCGCAGCAATCCTTCCGCTGCTGTTCGATCGTTCGCGGCAAGTTCGATCTCGAATATTTTTCCTTGCCGCAGGCTGGCGATACCGGCGATTCCGAGCGATTTGAGCGCACCCTCTATGGCCTTGCCTTGCGGATCCAGAATACCGTCCTTGAGTGTGACCACCACCCGCGCTTTCATCGTTCCGATCTCTGGGTAATGGCTCGAGCAAGGATCGCGGCGAGGATACCGGTGCCCCAAGGCCGGATGGCCAAAACCACGGCACGGAAGGCGAGACTCTTACCGGGGCCGTTGGAAAAAAGTACGAAACCCGTCCGCCGGCCGTGCCGCCGCATGCCCGGCGGCGGCCGGCAGTTGCTTTTGATCACTGGACGAGCTTCGGCCCATTGGCGCGGGGCTGCTCGTTTTCCTGCAAGATACCGAGCCGCCTCGCGACTTCGGTATACGCCTCGACCAGCCCGCCGAGATCGCGCCGGAAACGGTCCTTGTCGAGCTTATCGTTCGATTTGATGTCCCAAAGGCGGCAGGAATCGGGGGAAATCTCATCGGCGACGACGATGCGCATCAGATCGCCTTCCCACAGCCGGCCGCATTCCATCTTGAAATCGACAAGCCTTATGCCGACGCCAAGGAAAAGCCCGGAGAGGAAATCGTTGACCCTGATCGCGAGCGACATGATGTCGTCGATTTCCTGCGGGCTCGCCCAGCCGAACGCCGTGATATGTTCCTCGGAAACCATCGGGTCGTTGAGCTCGTCCTTCTTGTAGTAGAATTCGATGATCGAGCGTGGCAACTGGGTGCCTTCCTCGATCCCAAGCCGGGTCGAAAGCGACCCGGCCGCGACATTGCGGACAACCACTTCGAGCGGCACGATTTCCACTTCCCGAATCAATTGCTCGCGCATATTGAGGCGGCGAATGAAATGCGTCGGAACGCCGATGTCGTTGAGATTTTGAAAAACGAACTCGGAGATCCGGTTGTTGAGCACCCCTTTTCCGTCGATGACCTCGTGCTTCTTGGCGTTAAACGCGGTGGCGTCGTCCTTGAAGTGCTGGATGAGCGTACCCGGTTCGGGACCCTCATAGAGGACCTTTGCCTTGCCTTCGTAAATGCGGCGGCGGCGATTCATTGGGATTAACCGTGGCTTGAGATGATCCATGGGTGGCCGTGGCTCCTTTGAACGTCCTATGTCCCACATCCGGACGCGCCATCGCAATGGACGTCAAAGGCGGGCGGGAGCAGTACGCTATGCGCTTACTTGTTGCCGCGGATCGGGGGGCGCGGCTATTTCCGGTGCCGGAGCAAGCTAGCCAAGCCCAACCTATCCGACAGCCGATTTCCGCACAATGCCAAGCTAACACTACGCCAGGCTGGCAAATCGAGATATTTGCAGGATCGATCCCTCCATGTTGATAAGGACGCTTGTCATTAGCAGAGATTCGCAACGGGATATAGGAAGAAATCGAGCTGCAACGTCGCTGTGTCAGGCACAGTGCTTTCGCAAGATATTGCAATTATCGAAGGCGCCGCCTACATGCGGAGACGTAACGGTGCCATGGGGAGTATCATGACGACTTTCGACGATCGTGAGCATGCTTTCGAAGCGAAACTCGCCCATGACGAAGAACTGAAATTCAAGGCGAGGGCGCGGCGCGACAAAAGGCTTGGGCTTTGGGCTGCCGGAAAGCTCGGCAAGTCCCGCGCGGAGGCGGAAGATTTCGCACGCCGCCTCGTCACTGCCGAAATCGAGAAAGACGGCGCGGGCCAGATTCTCAAAACCTTACGCGCCAACTTCGACCGCGCCGGAGTCGATATACCAGATCACGAGATACGCAGGAAGATGGATGAACTTCTCGTCGCGGCGGTCGAGGAAATCATGAAAGTGGCCGCTCGGGAAAAGACGGATCGCGGCGAGGCCTAAGCAGCGAGCCACTGCCTGCCGCGCGGTTTCGTTCGCGCGACGGATTTTGCCGTGGCGTCTTTCGTCAGGCGCGCCGCCCTGTGGAGGGCGGTTCGCGCCTAGGCGCGTCCGCCACGTCGCCCCGGCGGAGATGCCCGGGATTTCGGAGCCGGGGCGGACGCGGCAGCCCGCGCGCGTTAATCCCCGCCGCAAACCGGCATGGTTTTGCTCCGTCCTGCCGGCCGGTTCTTACTCCGCCTTTGACATGAACGCGAAAAGGGGGAGAACGGTTGGAAGCGAATTGACATCCCGTGCCGCTCGGAATGGCCGTGATCGACC
>JBATYB010000203.1:0-2872 GCA_049673825.1 Methylocella sp.
CGCGCATCGGAGGCACTGGACGAAACCGGCCTTGTGGCGGACATTGCAACCCTGCGGCAACCGCGCGGACCGCGTTTTACTCCCCGGCTTGACGAAGCGCCGGTCAAAAGCGCGGCTCGCCGCGCGCATAGGACGGGACGCCGACATGACCGAGACCACGCCGCAAGACCGCATCCCCTTGAAGAGCCGCACGAAACTGATCCACGCCGGGCGCCGCCCCAGCGACCAGCATGGCTTCGTCAACACGCCGGTCTATCGCGGCTCGACCGTGCTTTTTCCGACCCTGGAGGATTTTTCGGCGCGCAAGGCGCGATTCTCCTACGCCACAAAGGGAACGCCGACAACGGAGGCGCTGGAGAGCGCGTGGACGGAACTGTCCGGCGCCGCCGGCACCGTGCTCGCGCCCTCGGGCCTCGCCGCGATCGCGCTCGCCCTTTTGAGCGCCGTCAAGTCCGGCGATCATATTCTCGTGACCGACGCGGTCTATCGCCCGACGCGCAACTTCTGCGCGACGATCCTCGCCCGCATCGGCGTCGAGACAACCTATTACGATCCCGCGGCCGGCGCCGCGATCGAATCCTTGATCCGGCCGCGCACCAGCGTGATCTTCATCGAGATCCCCGGCTCGCAGAGCTTCGAAATCCAGGATGTCCCTTTGATCGCCGCGCTCGCCCGGTCGAAGGGCATTTGCACGATTCTCGACAACACCTGGGCCACGCCGTTGTTCTTTCCGCCCCATGCGCGGGGCGCGGACATGGCGGTCGAAGCCGGAACAAAATATCTCTCCGGCCACTCCGATCTTCTGATCGGGCTCGTGTCCGCCAACGCGGAATGGTTTCCAAGGCTGCGGGCCACCTTCGACGCCTTTGCGATGTGCGCCGGTCCCGAGGATGTTTTCTTGAGCTTGCGCGGGCTGCGCACGCTCGACCTCCGGCTGCGGGAGGCCGAGCGTCAAGCGCTCGCTCTCGCCCGCTGGCTCGCCGCCCGCAAGGAGGTCGTCCAAGTGTTGCATCCGGCGCTTCCCTCCTGCCCGGGGCACGCCTTTTGGCAGCGCGATTTTCTCGGCTCGTCGGGGCTTTTCTCGGTGCTTCTCTCGCCCTGCCCGCGGGCCGCGCTCGCCGCCATGCTCGACGGGCTAAAGCTGTTTGGCATGGGCTATTCATGGGGCGGCTTCGAGAGCCTTGTCATTCCCTTCGATTGCCGGGCCTATCGCAGCGCGACGGCGTGGAATCCGCCAGGTCCCGCCTTGCGCTTCTCCGTCGGCCTCGAGGACATCGAGGATCTGAAGGCGGATCTCGAAGCCGGATTCGAGCGGATGCGAGCCGCGCTTGAAATGTGACGCGTTGGCGCGGACCCTCGCAACAGGACTATCGCGCAACGGCGCGTTCCGGCGAGCCAGGAGAGTTTTTTCGGGCACGGGGCGCCGCGCCTTCCGCGGGTTTGCGCCCTAAGTTCGAGGATTGTCGCCGGCCGCCGGGTTCGCCCACGGGGCTAAATCCTGAATCGTTAACAAGCAAGGCTGACCCCTGAAGTCTGGGTTGACGGAAGCCTTCAGGCGTTTGCGCTTGAGGGAGAGTTTGGACGTGTCGCGCTTGAGGATGTTGAAGGCGATGTGGCGGACAACGGCGAGGTTCAAGGGTGCGAAATCCGCTCTTGTCCGGCAGCGGTCCTCATCGAAAGTGATATCCAGCTGCCAGTGGAGATTGTTCTCGATCCCCCAATGCGCCCGCGTGGCCGCAAGGATGGCGGCAGGGTCTGCGGCCAGGGATGTTAGGTAGAAGCGTGTTTCGTGAGAGGTCCGGCCGGTTTCTTGGCGATGCGCGTTGACGCAATGGCGGCGACGCTGGAGAGCTTCTGCCAGCCTTTGTGCCGCTCTTGCAGCCAGCTGGCGGCATCGGCCACGCGGCATTCCCGTTCTTCGATGCGGTCTTGCCCCGCGCTTGCCGTTTTGTGGACGGCGCAGGTGTTGGCCAGTTCAGCATCCTCAAAGAAGAGTTTGACATCCTCGTGGAGCGAGCTTTGGTTGCCTTTGAGCGCAAGAACATAATCGGCTTTCTGCTCCACAATCTTTCCGGCAATCGCTTTTTGTGTTCCCATGGCATCGATCGACGCGATCGCGCCGTTGAGCGCCAGCATCTCCAAATGCTCAGGGATCGCCTTGATCTCGTTGCTTTTGCCGTTAACGGCGCGCTGCCCGATGACAAGGCCCGCCTCGCAGGCATAGGCCGAGAGAAGATGCAAAGCTCCGCTTCCGTCCGCCGCTTTCTTCGAGCCGCGCGGCGTCTTGCCGTCAACCGCAACCACGCCGCGCACAATGTCTTGGAGTGAGGCAACCCACGCGCCAAGGCATCTTTCCAGAACCTCTGGCTTCAGCAGCCGGAAAACCTTGCGGAAAGTTTGGGCGCGGGGAATGCCTGCCTTGTAGGGCAAGAACTGCTTAAGCCAGGCGAGATATTCACGGCTTAAGAGCTCGATCGCCGCGAAATCGTCCGCCCCGCACAAGACGCCAACCAGCGTGGCCAGGAGGATTTCGTCCCAGGGTAGGTCACCATTTCGGCAATTCGATGATCGGGGATCTCCTCGATTTTTTCCAGAAAACCGATTGGCATGGGGATTCTCCTTCGAACGCCATTCGAATCTTTCCGCTTTAAAAAACAATAGCAATTTAGGATTCTGCCCTGGGACCGTGCGGGAATGGCTCGCCCAGCCAGGGCGCCAGTTCAAGCCGCGCATCAGCCTGCCGAACGATGAACCCGATCGCGCGGCCATGGGGCGAAATCCACAAAAACGTCACGCCCGGCAAATGCCACGCCACATGCCGGCAATTCACAAACGCCACGCGCGATTTCTTGCGCGGCGAGGTCCCCAAGAC